>JAYKJI010000367.1:0-6154 GCA_035285405.1 Snowella sp.
TAGATTAAACAAAATTCGTATTTTGACTTCTCATCATAAGTATAAGTTATCTCTGCTTTTTCAGTTTATACTTCCCTAACCCACATTTCTTTCGTTTTTTGACTTTTTCAGCAAGCCCTAATTAATCTACAATTTCTGTTTCAATTTCATCACTACGAATACTATTAACGAGAAATTCTCTCGCTTCTACAAATTCCTTAGAAATTCTGAGATTAGTGGCTGTTTCTGCTTCAGGACGATGGGCAAAGGGATTAACAAATTCTTTAACAATGCGTCCAGGTCGGGCGTGCATAATAATAATACGAGTACCTAATAACAGAGCTTCTTCCACATCGTGGGTAATAAAAAAAATAGTTTTCTGAGTACGTTGCCAAATACCGCTTAAATGAATTTGAATCGCTTCACGGGTCAAGGCATCTAAGGCTCCAAAAGGTTCGTCCATCAAAATAATTTGGGGTTCTGCGGCCAAAGTTCGAGCGATCGCTGCCCGTTGTTGCATTCCTCCTGATAATTGGTAGGGCAAATAATTAGCCGCATGGGTTAAACCAACAATTTCTAAAGTAGCGGCAACTCGTTCTCGCCGTTCCTGTTTATTGACTCCTTTCATTTTAGGGCCAAATTCTACATTACCTGCGATCATCAGCCAGGGAAAAAGATTAGGATGTTGAAATACCACACCAACATCCGGATCAGGTTTAGTATGTAATTTACCTGCAACCTTTACCTCTCCCGTTGTTAAGGGTTGATAACCTGCCAAGACCCGTAAAAGCGTCGTTTTACCACAACCTGATGACCCTAAAACACAAACAAAATCTCCTAAATCGAGGTCTAAATTAATATCTCTTAAAACCTCATTGGCATTGTTACCGATACCAAAAGTAACACCAATATTAGTAAGGGAGGCGATCGCCTCTTGAGCAGTGTTAGGAGTAGTGATTGTCTCTGTAGCAGAAAGAGAAGTCATAGTAGAAATGACAAGTAATAAAAGTTAATTATTTGAGGTTTTAATCTCCCTTTTTAAGCTACTGTGTACACATTTTAAGCTACTGTGTACACACAAGCATTTCTGTCTAAGTTTTTAAGCTTTGATCCCCCCAATCCCCCTTGATAAGGGAGGCTAGATTCCTATCAACCAATCAGTCCCCCTTTTTAAGGGGGATGCCGTAGGCAGGGGGATCAAACTTCTAGGGAGGCGAAGAGATGTATGTACAGAGTAACTTTCCACGAGAGATGGGGGGGATCACCTTAAAGAGCTTTCGTGTAAAGATTCTGCTGATAAACGGCTAAATCAGGAGCAGAAGTGATCTTTTTCTGGGTAACAGCAAAATCCGCTTGACTTTTAAGAATTTTTGCCAATTCACCAGGTTGATCACTAGAACCCAGATATTTTGGTTCCTTTTGTTCCGTTGAATCTAACCAGACTAATTCCTTAACCGAAGATTCAGTCTCAGCAGGAGTAATATTTAACTCCTTAGCCAGGGCTGTTGTTGCCGCTTTTGGATCAGTTCGATAGGCTTTTACGGCTTCATCTAAAACCCCAACATACTGTTTAACAATGTCGGGATATTGATCGGCAAATTCGGTTCGTACAACCCCTAAATCGGCGGTAACAATTCCTTTTTTAGCTAAATCAGCAGAAGTTACTAAAATTGTTCCGCCTGTTTTTTGTAATTTACCTAAAGTCGGCTGCCAAACATAACTGGCATCAATATCTCCCCGACTCCAAGCCGCCACAATATCAGGAGGTTGGAGGTCTAAAATTTTTAAATCTTTTTCAGGAATCCCTTCCTGTTCTAAGAGAGCTTCTAGGGAAAAATGAGCCGTAGAACCAAAGGGAGTAGCCACTTTTTTGCCTTTTAAATCAGCAAGGCTTTTAATGCCTGGTTTGGCAATAAGAGCTTCGGCTGCTCCAATGACATCTTGAATGAAATAGACTTGATATTTTAATCCCTGGGCGATCCCTACGCTGGCAGGAACCGAGCCTAACACCCCAAAATCAATGCCATTAGCAGCGATCGCGGTATTGACATCTCGACCTGAATCAAAGCTAATATATTCAATTTTAGAATTGGGAAAAGCTTTGGCCGCCAGCCCTTGGGCTTTTGCTAATAGTTCAGGATTGGGAATTACTTGATAACCAATACGGATTTTATCGGGAACTTTACCCGAATTATTAGCAGCAGGAGAGGCCTGATCTGTGGGTGTCGTGTTAGCCGTTCCTTCGGTTTTTTGCCCGCCGCAACTAGCCAGAATAATCGGTAAGCTGGCACTCGCTAGACCTAATAAAACTTCTCGTCGTTTTAAAGCCATAATCAATCACTCCTCACACGTTAAATGTTTAAATCTATTAAGCATCTCGACCAATCCAGGGTAATTGGGTTTTTTGAATCCAACGAATTCCTGCATCAATCAAAATTGCAATCAGACCCATAATGATAATGCCAACAAAAATAATGTCGCTCCTCAGAAATTTACTAGCATCTAAAACCATCCAGCCAATTCCTGATACGGCGGCTACCATTTCAGCAGCAACTAAAGTTGAATAGGAAACCCCGATTGCCGTTCGTAGGCCCGTAAAAATCTCTGGCAAACAGGACGGAAAAATGACATGAAGAAATAACTGCCATCCCGATGCACCTAGCGATCGCGCCCCATTAATCCGATCAATAGAAATGCGTTCAACTCCCGAAACGACCGCTAGAAATAAGGGGGCAAAAGCTGCCAGGAAAAGTAAGGCAATTTTAGAAGGATTTTCAATTCCTAACCAAATCACTAATAGGGTGTAATAGGCTAAAGGCGGCAGGGGACGATAAAACTCAATAATTGGATCAAGAGCCGCCCGTATTGGTTTAGAAAAACCGCATAACATTCCCAAAGGAATCGCCGTTAAAATTGCGACCAATAAGGCACTCACCAAGCGAAACATACTCTGAAAAATGTGATAGCCCAGGGAATTTCCCTTGTAGCCATTTTGCAGAATTTCCACAAATGCTGACCAGACCAACCCAGGAGCAGGTAAAAACAGAGGATTCACCCACTTTAGAGACGTAACTGCGTACCAAAGCAAGAAAATTACCGTTACTGACCCCAAAGAAATAGCCCTTTCTGAGCTGAGAAATTGAGTAACTAATCTCAAAATCTTCTCTCCCCAAGACGGCGATCGCCCTATTAATCCCTCTTGTCCGACTTTTGAAACCATAACTTTGCAGAAGTGACTACTCCTTTAGGAAGATTTTTAGCAAACAAAGCTCCATATATCAATCAAATTAGTGTACTTCAGCGACATCATACAGCACTTAAAATTCAAAAGTCAATATCATTCGTCACTAAAGTCAGATTTTTAAAATTTACCCATAAATCTTGTTTTCTCCCAAAAAGTGTGTCATACTCAATCCCTATTGCCCAAATTACAGTATATCTATCTAATTATCGTAATTTATTTCTTGATTAGGGAAGCAAGCCCAGGACATAATCAAGTTTTTTAGCCTGGCTATGTCTAGTATTAGGAAATTTAGGGTGCAATAACGACGGGCTTTAATTTCAATGTGTGTGGAGTGTATTTAACAATGAAAAATTGCGTTTATGGTCAATTATTGACAGGATCAGTTCTTTTTGGGTTAGCCCTAGGAAGTATCTCACCTAGTCAAGCAGAAGAGATTCCGAATCCTCCCCCAACAGCCTCCGAAACCAGCCTTCCCTTAGATAGGGTTCAACCACTAGAAACTGAGGTCAAAATTTCTTCACCAGAGACTATTGAGTCGGAAAATCCTTTAGAACAAATTACCCCAGTTTCCGAATTAAAAGATGTACAAGCTACAGATTGGGCCTATGAAGCTCTCAAAAGTTTAGTGGAGCGTTACGGCTGCATTGTCGGTTATCCTAATCAAACCTTTCGGGGCGTTGCCGAAGGCACACTTCGTGACCGCGCTTTAACTCGCTGGGAATTTGCCGCAGGATTAAATGCCTGTGTGAATACTTTAGAGCGATTACTCCAGGAAAATGTCGCCGTTCTTCGAGAAGATATTGATAAATTAAACCGCTTAACTAAAGAATTTGAAGCAGAATTAGCGGCTTTAGGAGCGCGCATTGATAACTTAGAAAGTCGTACTGCTTACCTAGAAGATCATCAATTTTCAACAACAGTTAAACTCTCTGGAGATGTTATTTTTGCCTTAACCGATGCGTTTCAAGGAACCACTGAAGGCAGCAGACCTGTTTTACAAGATCGCTTACGATTGGTTTTAGAATCTAGTTTTACGGGCAAAGACTTATTAACTGTTCGACTGGTAGCAGGGAATGCTAAACGGTTTCAATTTCCGGGTTATCCCTTTAACGCAGAGGGTAATCAAACCTTTAATTTACCGCCAGGAAATAATAGTCTTAGTTTGGATTGGTTAGCCTACGAATTTCCCATTAATGATAGTCTTTATGCTTATATTCCAGCCTATAGTGGTCGTTGGTGGGACTTTGCACCCGTTTTAAATCCTGTTCTGGGTGGAGGAACAGGGGGCAAAAAAGCCCTCAGTATTTTTGGACAATTTAACCCGATTTATACCATTGGCGGTGGTTCAGGGATTGGATTAAACTATAAAATTACCGATCAATTAGTGTTGAGTGGCGGCTATTTTGCAGGGGATGATACCTCCAGCAATCCAACGCCGGGCAATGGTTTATTTAACGGTGAATATAGTGCGTTAGGTCAATTAGCCTGGCTGCCTAATGATAAGTTTGGTCTAGCTTTTACCTATGTTAATGGCTATCAACCCAACGGCCCCATTTTTGACTTTGGAACAGGAGGAACTAAAATCGGAACGGCTCCTGCTAACGCTCCTTTTGCTAGTCTCAATGTCTCTACTAATTCCTATGGAGCTTCTACTTTTTATCGCTTTAGTCCAGAATTTGTTGTTAATAGCTTTTTTGGTTATACCAATGCAAAAAATGCTAAAGGTAGCGGTAATGGAGAAATTTGGTATTATGGGCTAGGATTAGGTTTTCCAGACCTATTTAAAGAGGGAAATTTAGGGGGAATTATTATTGGTGCAGAACCTTATTTGGGAGAAGCTAACCCTAATGATTTATCCCTCCATTTAGAAGTTTTTTACAAATATCAGGTGACAGATAATATTTCAATTACCCCTGGCGTTATTTGGATTACTGCGCCCAATCAAAATTCTAATAATGCTGACGGTATTATTGGCACGATTAGAACCACTTTTTCCTTTTAGCTGCTTTACTATCACGAAAAAGGCAATTCATAGAGCCAATTGTGCAATCTGCGTGTACAAGCATGGTCAAGGGCTGAATGGTATTCGGCCCCCTACAGAGTTTCAATTTTTGGTATCATTAGTGTATAAAACCCTTAACCGATACCAGAGAAAAGTAATGATTGCTCTCCAAAATTATTTTCCCAGCGATGAATATCTACAATGGGAAGAAAAACAAAATGAAAAACATGAGTATATTGATGGCCAGATTTATGCTATGGCTGGGGCTAGTGAAAATCACGTTGATATTACAACCAACTTAACGGTGATTCTGGCTAGTCATTTACGCGGCGGTAACTGCAAAGTGTTTCCTACGGATATGCGTTTACATATTGCCTCAAAAAATATTTATTATTATCCCGATCTATTCGTGACCTGTGATCAACGCGATCGCCTCAATAAACAATATAAAAACTATCCCTGTCTCATTATTGAAGTGCTATCGGAATCTACGGAAGCTAAAGATCGCGGGGTAAAATTTGCTCATTATCAAAGCTTGGAGTCTTTACAGGAATATGTATTAGTCAATCAAGAGGAAAAACGAGTAGAAGTATTTCGTCGCACCGATCGCCAATTTTGGTTATTACAAACCTTGACAGACGATGACATTATTGAATTACAAAGTATTCATCTCTCAATCCCCGTAACTGCAATTTACGAAGGCGTGGAACTTGCGCCAGATTCAACCTCTGTCTAATTCCCTACAAATCAAACTCAAAACATTTGTGATTGTTTTCTGATTGATATAAAATTTGGGTTAACTATATTTAGGGCTTGCTGAAAAAGTCAAAAAACGAAAGAAATGTGGGTTAGGGAAGTATAAACTGAAAAAGCAGAGATAACTTATACTTATGATGAGAAGTCAAAATACGAATTTTGTTTAATCTATC
>JAYKJI010000368.1:0-9630 GCA_035285405.1 Snowella sp.
GATAGATTAAACAAAATTCGTATTTTGACTTCTCATCATAAGTATAAGTTATCTCTGCTTTTTCAGTTTATACTTCCCTAACCCACATTTCTTTCGTTTTTTGACTTTTTCAGCAAGCCCTAGTTAACATTATTCTATATATTATTCCTATATTGCCGGAAAGTTAACTCTGGATTGAACATTAGAATAGAACAAGTTTAGCGACCTATTATAGCTATTCTTGCTGGTGGCAAAGAGATGAATTGGTTTGTAAAGAAATTTGAGCCAGTTGACGGTAGAATCTTAACTAAAACCCAAGATTTGTTACAAATGTCTAGGGGTGCTAGGCTTTTGTAGATTTTTTTGGTAGATTGAAGTCAATTTTTGAGGAGTAACATCTACGAAACGACTATGAAAAAAGAATACATTGCAGAGTTCTTAGGAACCTTCTGGCTTGTTTTTGGAGGTTGCGGTAGTGCTGTCTTCGCCGCTTTTGTTACAGTTCCTGGTGGTGGAAACTTTAACGTTTTTGGTTTGGGCTATCTAGGGGTATCCCTCGCCTTTGGTTTAACGGTTTTGACAGGAGCATATGCCTTTGGTCACATTTCAGGGGGCCATTTTAACCCGGCTGTGTCGATTGGACTCTTGGCCGGTAAGCGTTTTGGCAGTAGTAAGTTGCCTGGTTATATTGGTGCCCAAGTGGTGGGTGCGATCGTGGCCGCCTTAGTCATTTTAATTATTGCCAAGGGGAAAGATGGTTTTGAACTGGCTGGTTCTAATCCCCTAGCAACCAATGGTTTTGGAGCCCATTCTCCCAGTGGTTATGGGTTTGTTGCTGCTGTACTCACAGAAATCGTTTTAACCTTTATTTTCTTACTCATTATTCTCGGTTCGACCGACAAGCGTGCCCCCGCCGGTTTTGCCCCTGTTCCCATTGGTTTAGGACTGACTCTCATTCATTTGGTCAGCATTCCTATCACTAATACCTCGGTCAATCCTGCCAGAAGTACTGGAGTTGCCCTATTATGTGGTAATCCCGAACTCATTTTTCAGTTGCCAGTTTTTTGGATCGCGCCTATTATCGGAGCCTATGCCGCCGGCTACGTTTACAGCAATTTTCTAGAACAGTCTGAACGCGACCCTGCTCCTGAGACGGATCTGAGTGAATAGGACTTGCATTGAATATTAGCGAAATATCGGCATTGCTACCTCTTTTTAGAAGAATTAATTTTAGAAGAATTAATTTTTGTCTATTTGCTCATCTTATCCAAGTAAGTTGATAGACATATTTTGGCAATTTAGCAATGCCTTTTTTAAAAATCTCCGTATAATAATTATCAAGAAAAAAAGACTTAACTCAAATACAATCTACTCTGTAAATCACTAGATGTTATATGATTTTTCTATTCTTAACTTTTCAGGAGTTTAAATATGGAAACCGTTGTAGATGTCAATCAAGTTAGTCCCTTTATGACGACAGTCATTCAAACAATTAGTGCCTTTGGTTTCAAAATTATTGGGGCAATTCTACTTTGGTTTGTCGGGAATTGGGTCATTCGATTTGGGGTAGGTTTACTGGCCCGAGCAATGAAGCGGCAACTCATGGAGCAAACCATTGCTACTTATACGGTCAATGTTCTTAGTGTTATCCTCAAAATTATCTTAGTTGTTGCTATTCTTGGCTTTTTTGGGGTAGAAACGACTTCTTTTGCGGCTCTATTGGCGGCGGCAGGCATTGCGATCGGTGCGGCTTGGAGTGGACTATTAGCTAATTTTGCGGCGGGTGTTTTCCTCATTCTTTTTCGACCTTTTGGTGTCGGAGATTTTATCACTGCGGGGGGAGTAACTGGTACTGTAGAAGAAATTGGTCTTTTTGTTACCAGTATTAATTCTATGGACAACGTTAAGAATATCATCGGAAATAATAAAATTTTCGCTGACAATATCCAAAATTTTTCATCTAATCCCTACCGTCGGGTTGAATTGGTCGCTCAGTTGGATAATTCGGTAGATCACAACGATGCGATCGCCCGTTTAAAGGAAGTTTTAGCCCAAATTGCCAATGTAGAAACTAACCCTGCTCCCGAAGTTGATATTCTGGAATTTACCCTTGCTGGGCCTGTTTTAGCCGTTCGTCCCTACTGCCACAATGATTATTATTGGCAAGTTTATTTTGACACTAATAAGGTGATTCGAGAAACCTTTGGTGCTGCTGGCTATCCTGCTCCCGAAACCCACTATCATATTCGGCAAACACAATCTACCTAATACTCTTAGTTTGAAGACGCTGATATATTGCTTGTAATCTGAATTGAAATTAATGATGATGCCTTTTTTCTCAAACCTCTGTGGTCAAGAAGAGAGGTATTTTTGTATATCTAACCTTTTTACAACGTTTTCCAAACGCTTCAATTTTGGCGAGAATAGCAGCCCCATTTTTAGAACATTAGTCTTGGTAAGCTCTCATCCTCGCCTTTGGCTCAAAGAATCAAACCGTCGATAGTTACGGAAAATACCATTTTTGTTTACACTGAAGCCATAGCCAAAGTTTGCCTCAGTTAAGAAATAGTCATGTCCCAAAAACCCATTGTCGTTTCCCCCTCGATTCTATCAGCAGATTTTAGTCGCTTAGGGGAAGAGATTGAAGCTGTTGATCGGGCCGGAGCCGATTGGATCCATGTAGATGTCATGGATGGACGCTTTGTTCCCAATATCACCATTGGCCCCTTGATTGTGGAAGCCATTCGTCCCTATACAAAAAAGCCTTTAGATGTTCATTTGATGATTGTTGAACCGGAAAAATATGTAGCAGACTTTGCGAAGGCAGGGGCAGATATTATCTCGGTTCATGCAGAACACAATGCTTCTCCCCATTTACACCGGACTCTTTGTCAGATTCGGGAATTAGGTAAACAGTCTGGGGTGGTGCTTAATCCTTCGACTCCCTTGGACTTTTTGGAATATGTGCTGCCAGTCTGTGATCTGGTGTTAATTATGAGTGTTAACCCTGGTTTTGGTGGCCAAAGTTTTATTGCCGAAATGGTTCCCAAAATTAAACAACTGCGTCGGATGTGTGATGAGCAAGGTTTAGATCCCTGGATCGAAGTCGATGGCGGACTCAAACCCAATAATACCTGGCAAGTTTTAGAAGCGGGTGCTAATGCGATCGTTGCGGGTTCGGCGGTCTTTAAGGCTCCCAATTATGCAGAGGCGATCGAAGGGGTACGTCATAGTAAACGCCCTGAACCTCAACTCGTTGGCGTATAGCCTTTTCTGTTTAATTGACATGGTTAGAAAGACTAGAAAGGCGATCGCTTAGGGGGGCGAGTCGGTACTCCCAGGGTCGTCTTTTTGGTTGTTAATCCATACCTTAATCAATAAAAATATTTTCTCCAGAATCGACCAAATTGGCATCCCATTCCACCTCTGGCATCGATTCAAAGGCATGGCGCACATATTCTTCCCATAAACCCCGCATTTTAGCCAGATAGGGATCGCCCAGTCTTAACTGTAATTTGTTCCGCAGCGTTAGACTATCGGTTTTATACATAACTAGGTTAATGGGTGGGCCAACGGAAATATTAGATTTCATGGTCGAGTCAATTGATAATAACGCACACTTGGCCATCGCTTCTAGCGGCGTGTCGTAGGTAATGGTGCGATCTAATAGGGGCTTGCCGTATTTCGTTTCGCCAATCTGCAAAAAAGGGGTTTCTTTGGTCGCCTGAATATAATTTCCCTGGGGATAAATGAGAAATAGCTGAGGTTCTTCGCCGCGAATTTGTCCACCCAAGAGAAAGCTGCAATGGTAGTCAATCTTGTCTTGCTCTAACCAAAGGCGATCGCGGTCTTGAATTTGACGAACTTTAGTGCCAATGTAGTGGGCCACATCATTCATGCTCATCAGGGTGTGCAGTGTCTGCTCCTCTTCACTACGAAGATCCCGCTTAATTTGATTAATCACGCCTTGACTAACGGATAGGTTGCCAGAGGTACAAAGAATGATGACCCGTTCTCCTGTCACTGAAAAATCAAAGAGTTTGCGATAGGCAGAAATGTAGTCAACACCGGCATTCGTGCGGGAATCGGCTCCCATGACAATGCCAAAACGGTTAATGAGTCCTAGACAATAGGTCATAGTTGAAGATTTCGTTAAGTATTGCAACAGGTGAGTGGTGAAGGTCGGGTTGGCCTTTAAGATAAAAAACTTAATATGACTCTGATCTTGAGGAAAATCTCATGTATTCTACTTTATTACTGGCTACCACTGTCCCCACTACTCTGGAATGGAGTCCTAAAGTTGCTGTGGTGATGATCATTTGCAATATTCTGGCGATCGCCTTCGGTAAATTAACGATTCAACAACCCA
The DNA here is from genome assembly GCA_035285405.1 of Snowella sp. Taxonomy (GTDB): domain Bacteria; phylum Cyanobacteriota; class Cyanobacteriia; order Cyanobacteriales; family Microcystaceae; genus Woronichinia. The sequence goes on from JAYKJI010000368.1 coordinate 4,349, forward strand.
GTACTGGCCCGGCGATGCCTTCTCCCAATATGTTTGGTGGATTTGGTCTGGGTGCAGTATTAGGTACAACCTGTTTTGGACATATTTTAGGAGCCGGTGCTATTTTAGGCTTGGCCAGCATTGGCGTTCTCTAATCGTCAATGGTCTAAGTTTTTGCTAGGGGCAATACTTGTGAATTGTCCCTAATTTGTTTTTTGGTAATTTTCTGGCAACAGTCAAGCTGTCTTAATCCGTAAGAGAAAATATAGGCAAAAGACCGTGACTCTTCCTCTTTTTGCGCGTGCGCGGCAATCTTCTCAAAATATCGCCATTGTTGCCTCTGGCCAAACTTTTTCCTATGGATTGTTACTTCAGCGTTCTGGCCAGTTAGCGAGGCGACTGCTGCAAGCAACGGCAGATTTGCAAGAACAACGGGTGGCATTTCTGGTTCCGCCTAGCTTTGACTATGTTGTCACTCAATGGGGGATTTGGCAGGCCGGGGGGATTGCAGTTCCGCTCTGTGTTTCCCATCCTCGCCCTGAATTGGCATATGTGATCAACCAAGCCGATGCTTCTCTTCTGATTGCCCATCCTCAATTTGAGTCAGTATTAAGTGCGATCGCCGCTGAAAAGCAATTACCGCTCATCTTGACGACTGACCCCTTACCGGCAGAGATTGGTCAATTACCCCCTTTAGATCCCCAACGACGGGCCCTAATTCTCTACACCAGTGGCACAACGGGCAAATCCAATGGAGTGGTTACGACTCATCACAATATTCAGGCGCAAGTTACCAGTTTAATTACGGCCTGGCAATGGACAAGCCGCGATCGCATTCTGCACGTTTTACCCCTACACCACATTCACGGCATTATTAATGTGCTTACCTGCGCTTTATGGGCCGGAGCCGAATGTCATTTCCTTGATAAATTTGCTGCTGACTCGGTTTGGCATCGCCTCAGTCAAGGGGATTTAACCCTGTTTATGGCAGTTCCCACCATCTATACTAAATTAATTGCCGCTTGGGAGGTCAGTGACCGCGATCGCCAACTACAATATTCCCAAGGCTGTGCTAACTTGCGTTTAATGGTATCGGGTTCCGCCGCTTTACCGGTCAAAGTATTAGAAAAATGGCAAGAAATCAGTGGTCATTTCCTTCTGGAACGCTATGGTATGACGGAAATTGGCATGGCCCTCTCCAATCCTCTTCAGGGTCAACGCCAAGCCGGTTTTGTGGGCAGACCGTTGCCGGATGTTGAAGTGCGTTTAGTAGATGAACAGGGTCTAGAGGTGGGGGCTGAGAACCCTGGCGAAATTCAAGTCAAAGGGCCCAATGTCTTTTTGGAATATTGGCGAAATCCTACTGCCACCGCTCAAGCTTTTCAGGATGGCTGGTTTCGCACAGGAGATATGGCCATTGTCAGCCAAGGGAACTATCGAATTTTAGGCCGCCTCAGTGTGGATATTATCAAAACCGGCGGCTATAAGGTATCAGCTTTGGAGATTGAAGAAGTTCTGCGTACTCATCCCGATATTCAAGACTGTGCCGTTGTAGGTGTAATGGATGCGGAATGGGGGGAACGGGTTTGTGCGGCTCTGGTACTACAACCAGAATGTCATTTAAGTTTAGAGGCTTTTCGTCACTGGGCCAAGGAACAACTAGCAAGCTATAAGGTACCAAGTCGTATTCTGACCCTAGAATCTTTACCCCGTAATGCCATGGGCAAGGTGACAAAACCAGCTGTCGTTAAATATTTTGAATAAATTGAGCAATAGCTGGCTGCGATCGCCACGTTAACATGATTAGTTATGATAGAGCCTACTGACGATGCGATTACCGTTCCAGATCAAACCATTGATCAAAGTGGTTTATCTTGTTTATCTTCAGACAAAAAGAATGAGCCGGTCAAGATATCTTTGAAAAATATCTTAGATTATCTCCCTCAAGCGATTGTTGTCACCAATGAAAAAGAAGAAATTATTTTTTTTAACCAACCTTTTGAGGAGCTATTTCAATCGGTAAAAAATCATCTTAGTATTGGTAGCTCTCTCGATACGCTTTGGCAAATCTGGAATCACTTATTACCACAAGCCGTTACCATTCAAGAAAGTGGAGCACAATTACCTAATGGGATTAATGCTTCCTATTTTCTGTATCCTTATCCAACGGCAACTGGAGAAAATAAATGGATCGGTATTTTACGAAAACCTTTACCTTTAGGATATATAATCCGAACCTTTAGTGATATTACCCAACCTAAAAATATAGAGTTAGTATTAGCCCAAACCCGTAACTTTTTAGAGGCGATTATTGATCATATTCCCTTAGCTCTTTTCGTAAAAAATGGGCAAGCAGAAAGTTTTGGTGAACTGTTACTTTGGAACAAAACTAGTGAACTCATGTTTGGTATTGCCGGAGCAGACATTATTGGGAAAAAGTTGCATGATTATTTTCCGAAGGAACAGGCTGATTTTTTTGAACAGATTGATCGGGAAACCTTTCAGACGGGAATTCCCAATATTACGGAAGAAGAACCCATCAATTCTCATTCTCTCGGCAAACGATGGCTGCGAACTACCAAAGTGCCGCTATATGACCCCCAGCGGCAGCCCCAATACTTATTAGGTATCTCTGAAGATATTACCGAAAAACGTCATCGCGAACAGTCTCTACGATTAATTATGGAAGGAACTGCCAATAAAACAGGCCAGGAATTCTTCCAATCCTGTACTCATTATCTTGCAGAGGTTTTACAAGTTGAATATGCCTTAGTAAGTGAAGGGAATCCAGACGGTACGCCAGAAATTACGATCTTAGCGATGTGGAGTCAGGGAGAGTTACAGAAAAATGTGACCTATCCCTTATTAGGTAGCCCTTGTGAAGCGGTTTTAAAAGGGAATATCGTCTATTATCCTGAAGGTGTCAGTCACCATTTTTTTCAGGATCAGGATTTAGTCAATTTGGGGGTAGAAAGTTATCTGGGAATGCCTCTCCTGAATGCCGCAGGCAAGGTGCTAGGACATCTTGCGGTAATGGACACAAAGCCAATGATCGACAATCAGGCCGATCGCGAAATGATTATTCGTATTTTTGCGGCCAGAGCCGGTGCAGAACTCGAACGAAAACAAGCTGATGAAGACTTACAATATCGCTCTCAAATTGATAATTTATTGAGTCGGATTGCGCGCAATTTAATTGATCAGGAAATAGAATTAGGGATTGTCCTTAGCTTGCAATTGGTAGGAGAATTTTTAGCTGCCGAAAGAATTTACTTCTTTGAATATAGTCCTGATCAACAGTCCTCAAGAATGATTCAAGAATGGCATTCTGATGATTTGACTGCTTTTTCAATTGAGAAAGGGGAAGAACAGATTGACCGAGAGACTTGGTTTCATAAAAAAATTCTGAGTGGTCGCTCTATTCGGATTGCCGATTTAAAAGAATTGCCAGAAAGTGCCCATTATGAAAGAAATTTTTGTTTACAAAAGTCGATCCAAGCCTTTATTACCGTTCCCATGATTCATCAGGATAGAGTGGTCGGTTTTTTTGGGGCAGATATGGTCAGTCGTCCTCGGATCTGGAAACCCGAAGAAGTTCCTTTACTCCGACGAGTGGGAGAATTGATTGCGATGGGGCGATCGCGGGCGAGGACAGAAATTGCACTCAGAGAAGCCAAGGAAGCGGCAGAAGCAGCCAATCAGGCCAAGAGCACTTTTTTAGCCAATATGAGTCATGAATTACGTACTCCTCTCAATGCCATTCTGGGGTTTGCTCAGTTAATGGAACGGGATCAGGAACTCAATGCTAGACAACAAAATTTTATTAATATTATTAATCGCAGTGGCAAACATCTCCTAAATTTGATTAATGATGTCCTAGAGATGTCTAAGATTGAAGCCGGAAAAATTAGTTTTCATCCAGAAACCTTTAATTTATACCAGCTATTACAAACTCTCCAGGATATGTTCCAGATTCGCACCATGGCCAAGGGATTATCTTTAAGCTTTGAACTTTCTCCTGATCTGCCAGAATATATCAACACGGATGAGGGCAAATTAAGACAAATTTTAATTAATCTCTTAGGCAATGCCGTCAAATTTACAGAAGTAGGTTGGATCCGTCTGTCCGTTCAGACAGTTTCTCAGAATCAGTCTCATCTCTGTTTACATTTTGCCGTAGAAGATAGCGGGCCAGGCATTGCACCGCAGGATGGAGCGACGCTTTTTGAACCCTTTGTCCAAAACAACAGTGCAGCGATTAATCGTGAGGGAACGGGATTGGGGTTGGCGATCAGTCGACAGTTTGTCCAATTACTAGGAGGAGAGATCAAACTCACGAGCCAGATAGGTCAGGGTTCCTGTTTTTCCTTTACGATCGCAGCCAGGCTAGTCGATCCCATCCAAGAAGAGCCACTCAGGGAAACCACAGGACGGGTGATCAGCTTAGGGAATGGTTCAGGAATCTATCGTTTGTTAGTGGTCGATGATCAACTCGAAAATTCTCAACTACTTCAGCATTTGTTGGAACCCATTGGTTTTCAAGTGCAAGTGGCCGCTAATGGTCAAGAAGCGATCGCTGTCTGGGAAAGTTGGCAACCCCATTTAATTTGGATGGATATGCGAATGCCGATCATGGATGGCTACGAAACCACTCGACAAATCCGACAAAAAGAGCAACAAAATCCGGCTCAATTTCCTCACCCTACGGTCATTATTGCCTTGACAGCTAGTGCTTTTGAGGAGGAACATTCACTCATTCTCGCCACGGGTTGCGATGATTTAGTGCTTAAACCCTTTACCGAAGCTGTCATTTTTGGAAAAATCGCCCAATATCTACCTGTAAACTATCTCTACGCAACCCAGACTTCCTTCCCTGCAAGTACGATAGAAAACCTGATAGATGACCAGGAACTGGATTTAAGTTTTATGCCCTCTCCTTGGATTGAGCAACTTCAGCAAGCTGCTTTAGCCGTCGATGGAGATCAGATTCTTTCCCTCCTAGCAGCAATTCCAACAGAATATCAGGCGATCGCCGACACCTTAGCAACCTTGACAAAAAACTTTGATTTTGACGAAATCTTATCGCTTTTAGAGCACTAAATCTGTTTGTATTAGCGATAGCGTGAATCGTATTTTGGAGCAGATGCTATCATTTAAAGAACAAATGGATTAAAAATCTTAATTAGGGCTTGCTGAAAAAGTCAAAAAACGAAAGAAATGTGGGTTAGGGAAGTATAAACTGAAAAAGCAGAGATAACTTATACTTATGATGAGAAGTCAAAATACGAATTTTGTTTAATCTA
>JAYKJI010000369.1:0-12101 GCA_035285405.1 Snowella sp.
TATTTAGCCCTGTCATCCCCCGTATTAAGCGATCTTGTTTGAATATCCTTTCTATATCTAGCATTCTTGGATTTTCTGGTCATTGCTTTTTTTCTTATTATCCCTTATAACCCAACAAGTCTAATACCAAAGTAGGAGGTGGAGTATGTGGATAAACTTGGATGAGCTACTAGGTTTGCCAAAGGTAACAGTCGTAAACTATCGAGAAATAGATGGTGCTTTATTCTTAAAATTAAAAATGAAAAACGAAGTAATGGAATGTCCAAACTGTCACGAAGAATTGGAAGATATAAATCAGATAGAATACAATTTGGTTCAGGATTTGTCCCTGTTGGGAAAGAAAGTATATCTGGAAGTGCCTCGCCGCCAGTTCCATTGTGGAAAATGTCAGAAATACATAACAGAAAGACTGGACTTTATGCGGCTAAGAAAACATTGTACAATTCGTTATGAAGAAAGCATTTATGAGCAAGTAAAAAGAGAAATGTAATAAGGCCCACTTGTGTAAATAATTTTACCTAAGCACTTAAGGATGGCGATCTTGCAGAGATCCGCTACGCGGTGCACCGCCCGAAATAAGGTCTAAATCCCTTGGTAAAGACGGTTGCGTCTTTTTAAATGAGCCTAAATTCATCCCAGAAAATCCGTGCAATAAAACATAGAGACAGGGAATTAAAAAGAGAGTCAGGAACGTAGCGAGGGATAGTCCAGAAAAAACAACAATGCCCAACGGCTGTAATAATTCAGAACCTTGACCAATCCCCAGAGCCAAAGGAAACATCCCCAAGACTGTCGTAATAGTTGTCATTAAAATGGGTCGTAAACGTTGAGGAGCCGCTTTAAGAATGGCCGCCTGGCGACTAATCCCTTCCCGTTCATAAATTTGATTGGCTAATTCCACCATAATAATGGCATTGTTGACTACAATTCCCACCAACAAAACCGTTCCCACAATCACCGTGGCCCCGATCGCCGTTTGAGTCAAATAAAGACCCAAAATACCGCCGGCCAAGGCCAGGGGCAGAGTAAACATAATCACCAGGGGATCAATTAAAGAATTGTATTGAACCGCCATGACCACAAACACCAAGAAAGCCGCTAAACCACCCAATAAAACCAGAGAACTTTGCAATTGACGGTTACTGGCAGAAGCCGCACTGGGCAAAAAGGAAACCCCCTCAGGCAATTCAATCTTGGCAATCACTTGATTAACCTCTTCTAGGGTTTGACTTAAGCGACTCCCTTCTGCCAAACTACCAGCAATTAAAAAGACAGGGCGTTGATTAATGCGTTGAATTTCACTGGGAGATTCCGCTTCGGAAATTTGAGCCACATCGCTGAGACGAATTTGTTGATTATTAACAAATAGGGGTAATTGCTCCAGTTGGTAAGGGTCTTGTAATAACTGGTTATTGAGTTTTACTCGAATATCAATTAAGCGATTCTGTCGTTGTAATTGGGTAGGAACGGAACCTTCTAAGGCTGTTTGCACCGTTTCCCCGATCGCCTGAGCCGTTAAACCCAATTGAGCCATACGTTCCCAGTCTGGACGGATTTGAATTTCAGGTTGCCGAGAATCTGCATCGGGTCGAAAACGCGCTGATTTAACTTTTTCTGCTAATTCTCCTAACACTTTTTTACCCGCCTTAGCGAGTATGTCAGGATTATTGCTTTCTAAGATTAAGTCAACATCGGCATTCCGAATGGGAGAGTTATTTAAAATTAACCCCCGCAATTGTCCAGGCGATAAACGCAGGCGAATATCTACCAAATTCAGTTTGTCTAATTCCTGACTAACCCGTTCGGTAAAAGCTTCCACATCGGTATTGGCTTTGAGCGTAATGGTACTCGAACTTCTCAGGGGGTTGGCATTGACATTATTACCAAACAGAGACCCACCAATGGTCGTAAAAGCATATTCAGTTTCGGGTTGCTTGAGTAAAATATCATCTACTATTTTCATCACCCGTTGGTTATCTTCCAGGGGCGTTCCAGGGGGAAATTGAGCAAACAATGAGGCTTGACCTGTGTTAATACGAGGCAGAATTTCCTGGGGAATTTGACCGACCATCCAGAGACTACTGCCACCTAAAACGACAAAAATGATCACTACAACGATTACTTTATAGCGTAAAAGTTGAGCTAAAAATTGACGATACCCCTGGGTTGCCCCTTCAAAGGATTGATTGAAACGGCGAAACAAAAACCAGTTCCCTAGACCACTTTTTTTTGGGATACTTAACCAGCGAGAAGCTAACATTGGCACCAGGGTAACAGCGACCAAAATAGAAGCTCCCACCGCAAAACTAATGGTTAAAATTAATTCATTAAAAATGAGCGCGATAAAACCGCCAATCATCAAAAACGGTAAAACAGCAACTAAATTTGTGCTGGTAGAAGCGACCAAGGCGGATTCTACACTTTGACTACTAGCGATCGCCTGGTTGCGTAATTCCCGTGCATTTAATCGGGTTTGATTGGTTTTGCCTGGAGTCATCCCCCCATCTTCAGCAATGGTTTCTAGCATGACAATGGAGTTATCTACCACAATGCCCACCCCTAGGGCTAATCCCCCTAAACTAAAGACATTCAGGGACAAGCCAAAGACTTTCATTAAAATAATGGCCGTTAAGGTCGCCAGGGGAATAGATAAAACAATAATTAGGGTTTGACGTAGAGAGCCTAAAAACAATAAAACCGCGATCGCCGCTAAGACAGTTCCCAACAGCCCCGATGCGACCACATTACTAATGGAATTACGAATAAAAATAGAGTCATCTAAGGTGGGGGTCAGAATTGCATCTTCAGGAATTTTGCCCGCTTGTTTTAATTCCGCTAGGCGTTTTTTGACTCCATCTACCACTTCAACGGTATTGGCATCGGGTTGTTTTTGAATACTAACTTTCACCGCAGGCTTGCCATTTAACGTCACAAAAATTCGTTCTTCTTCGGTGCCGTCAATCACTTCGGCAAAATCTCGCAAATAGACTTTTTGAACAGGTTGATCGGGAGTTTCCCCAGGAATCACCAAACTTAAATTTTCAATTTCCGCCATGGATTGAAAGCGTCCCACCGTCCGCGTTAGGGGTTCACTGTCACTGCCCAGGATACGCCCCCCCGAAATATCTAAATTCCGCGATCGCAGAGCCTCTAAGACTTGTACTAAGCTAAGATTTAAAGCCTGAAGACGAGGCAGATCAATGTTAATGCGAATTTCTTCCTCGGCTGCCCCCGACACATTCACCGCCGCTACCCCTGGAATCACGCCCAATTCCCGCGCCAATTCCTCCTCCGCAAAGACCCGTAACGCTGGCCCTGATAGTTGGGGAGAAGTCAAGGCAAACTCATAGACGGGCAACTGAGAAGGGTCAAACTTAAATAAACGTGGAGTTTCGATGGTATCAGGTAACTGGTTTCTGGCTCGATTAAAGGTGGCTGTGGTGTCGTTGAGAGCCTGGTCAATATCCCCCCCTGGCTGAAAAAACAAATCCAAACTAATCTGTCCTTCCCTGGTTTGAGAGTAAACCCGCACAACACCATCGGTGGCTGACAAAGCCTCTTCGAGGGGTTGGGTAATTTCATCCACTGCCACTTCGGGGGCAATGCCTGGCGCGTCAATTCTGACACCAATACGGGGATAGGTAATGGAAGGCAGTAAATCCACCTGGAGGCCAAAAATGGAGAAAACCCCGACCACAACAATGGCTAGGGTCAACATTAAAATGGCAATGTGCCGACGAATGGCGATCGCACTGAAACTAAAGGAAGGATTAGACATAAGCTCAGGGATTTTCTTTTTCCGACAGAACGCTTAAACGAATGGGACTATTGGCTTTTAAAGGTTTACTACTACGGACAACATAGCGATCGCCTGGCGATAAACCCGCGAGAATTTCAACCTTGCCATTGACTGTTTTCCCTGTGGTGACAGGACGCATTTCTACTGTGTTTTTTGGGCCTTGTTTCTTAACGATAAATACCATGGAGTCCTCATTCACGGCCGATTCAGGAACGGCGATCGCCGTATTTTGCTCCTGGGAAAAATTCACCCTGGCGAGAAGACCACTACCAATTTTACTGCCTGGATTATTGAGGGTAATTTCAACGGGAACCAAACGGGAACGGGGATCGGCGGCGGGGGAAATACGGGTCACAATACCAGTAAAGGATTGCTCAGGAAAAGCATCTAATTTAACCGCGACTCTTTGCTGTAATTGAATTTGGCTCAGTTGCAATTCTGAAACCTGGACATCAATTTTGAGACGACTAAAATCCCCTAATTTAAGAATTTCGCTGCCAGGTTGCACTAAGTTGCCAGGCTCACTGGATTTGGCTAACACTTTTCCCGCAAAGGGCGATCGCACGGTGGCATAATTTTGGCGGGTTTTGGCTTGGTTGATCAGGGCTTTTTGGGCTGCAACCTGGGCCTCGGCGGCGGTTACTTTTTGCTGTTCAATTTTGACCTGGGCTTCAGCGGAATGGAGAATTTTGGCGGCGGTTTTGGCAGTCGTTCTCGCCTGACTAATTTGCTGTTCTGCACTAGCCTGTTCGTTGCGTAAAATTTCCTGGGCTTGGCTAGCTTTGGTTTGAGCCTGTTCTGCCTGTTGTAAGGGAGTGGCTCCCTCCTTAGCTAATTGTTGAAAGCGACGGGCATCGGCCTGGGTCTGTTGAACTTCTAAGCGGGCCTGTTCGATACGGGCATTGAGGGAATTTTGTAAGCGTAGAATATCGGCTTCGGCCTGATGAAGTTGTAAGCGGGCCTGTTCCACTTTGATTGCCGCATCCCCTACTTGACTTTTGGCAGTTAACACCCCCGATCGCTGGGCCATTTTTTCTGCTTTGGCTTGATTGACGGCTCCCGTGAGCAAATCGTCCTCGATATAGGCCAACACCTGGCCTGTTTTAACGCTGTCTCCCACATCTACCAATAATGTTTGCAGTTGTCCTTCGGTTTGCGATCGCAGGGAAACTTCCCGCATCGGCGCGGTGGTTCCTGTATATTCCAACTCCCTGGCTAAGGTTTGGGAACGGGCGATCGCCACATCAACCGCAATACCAGACGATTTGGACTGTTGCGTTTTTTCAGGCTGGGCCTTGGCATTTTGCTCCCAAACATTGCCACATCCCATTAACCCCATCCCTAAAAGGCCCAATAGACTCAAACCAAACAGGGGCGGGCAAATCCCCCAGGAACGTTTTGGATTCATAAACCTAAATTCAGAGGACTGACTGTTTTGATAACGTCGTGGTGGGCAGAAACTTTCTGCTGTTCGCCGTCAAGTGGGTAATAATTCTTTACATTAACAGAAATTTTCTAGGTTCTAGAGCCTCAGGTACGGCGATCGCTGTGATCAGCTACGGTTAGGGTTAAGGGAGAAGCAAAGGATTAGGTAGTCGCTCAACTCTCGTGTTGCCCTCATCATAGAAAAATTTAGGAGTCTTTTTTGGCGATCGCCCGTCGGCGAATTTCCAGTATTTGGCCGATCTCCCTAGCAAAACTGGGTTGACGTTCAATCATTTGATTAATAACCGTTAATGATAACGTCATCACTTCGAGGTCTCCCACCGCTGCGATCGCCACAGGACTAGGTTCCCCCGAAAACAACGACATTTCTCCAAAAAACTCTCCCACTTTTAAGGCTAATATTTCCTGTTCTCGTCCCTGAAAATCTGTCACTAACAGTTTTGCTTGCCCCGAAACAATAATATAAAGGGAGTTACTTTCATCTCCCTGATTGATAATATATTCCCCCGCCCCAAAATGTTGTAAAATAACCCCTTCAGAAAAAGGAGTAAACGGTTGAGAATCTTTATTAAAAGGGACAAAAGCAGGAATAGACTGCAAACTATCGGCAAATTTTTTAGACTGCCCTTTGGCTTGGTAGATCGGGCCGTTGTAATGGTAAAGTGTGCGAATAGGAAAGGGAATTATTAAATTATTGCGTTGGGCAGCATACCAAACCCTGGTGACAAAGCGATCGCGAATTTCTTCTAATTGACTATAATCCTCAATAAAAAATTTGACTTCGTAGGTAATGGCAGAATCATCATAGGAAATCGTGAAAATTTGAGGTTCAGGCTTCCTTAAAATTCCTTCCGTAGCAAGAGCCGTACTTTTCAGAATGGCCTTAGCCAAATTCGGTGCATCTTGATAGGAAAAACCAATGCGAAAACGTTCTGCATGGAGGCGTAAAGGTTGACTAAAATTGCGGACAATATCCCCACTAATTAATTTATGGGGAATAATAATCATCTCTCGCTCAAAGGTTTGTAGGCGTACTGCCCGCCAATTAATATCAATCACTTGACCCACATTATCTCCCACTTGTAGCCAATCCCCTACCGAAAAAGGCCGCTCAAATAAAAGCGCGATGCCTGACATAACACTACCCAAAGTATCTTGGAGGGCCAAAGCAATGACGATTGAACTGATGCCTAAGGCGGTGGCTAATCCTGCTAAATCGGCATTCCACACCGTTGCTAACACGATCGCACTGCCCAGGGAAATGAGAACCAATCGGGACAAATCAATTAATAATTTAGGAACCCGCGCCCGCCAAGTATTGCTCTGAGCTTGTTCAAAGAGAATTACATTTAATAACGACAAACTGGCATGAATCAAACAGACCCAAAACAAGGTTTGCACTACTTTTAGCAATTCACTGCTAGGACTAAGCTGGAGAATTTTTTGCATAAACAGCATTAAAGCGAGCACAGGTAACACCAGATTGCGAATAATACGGAGCGTTCTGGCAATGGGACGACCTTGGTGTTGATAACGCTGAATTAGTTCTCCTAAAACTAAGATTAAAATAGGAAAAATTACCATTAAGGCGATCGCCCAGGGTAAAATCAAACGGTAGGAATTCAATGTATTCATCTCTAAAAAATTGGATTATGACAGCTTAAAAAAGCTAGGTTTGTAATCGCCAGGCGGATAGTTTACTTTTGCTATTAATTTCTACATCGGGCATCGGTTCAAATTGATAAATATCCTGCAACCGTCGTCGCACTTCTTGAGAAACTAAAATCATCCCAGGGGGGCAGGCAAAGCGTAGCGCACTAGCAACATTAATCGTGTCACCCCAGACATCATAAATAAACTTATTGCGCCCGACAATCCCAGCGACCACATCCCCCGAATTAATGCCAATACGAACATTCAGTTCAAAATCCCGTTCATGGTTAAAACGGCGCACAATGGCCAACATCTCTAAGGAAAAATCGAGTACTCGTTTATCGTGATCCAGGTAGGGAATAGATAAACCACAAACCCCTAGATAACTATCACCAATAGTCTTAATTTTTTCTATGCCATAACGTTCGGCAGCTTCATCAAAAGCAGAAACCAAATCATTTAAAATAGAGACAATTTCGTAGGCTGTTAAGGGAGCCGATAGTTTAGAAAAGCCCGTCAAATCCGAAAAAATAACCGCCACGTTGGAAATATCTTCCGCAATATTTTTTTCTCCTTTTTTCAAACGTTTGGCAATGGCAGCAGGAAAGACGCTAAGTAATAACTGCTCATTTTCTTGACTCTTTTCTTGCACTAAGTTTGTCTGCGTTCGTAAACTTTTGACCATTGCGTTAAAGGATTGAGCCAATTCTCCAAATTCATCTTTATTTTTAAGGACAGCGATCGCCTCTAATTCTCCCGCTGCAACCTTCCGCGCACTAGCAATTAAGTGATTAATCGGTTTAACAAACCAGTCCGCTAATAGCATCGCCACAACCGTAATCACTAAACTCAACAGCGTGGCATAAATTAAAATTTGTTGGGCAAAGGAATAAATCGGTGCGTAGGCTTCCGCCAGATCCATTTCTGAAAGAATCACCCAATCTAATTCGGGTAACTGAAGAGGAGCATAAGAACTAAGAACAGGAATACCGCGATAATCATCAATGATCATTGTCCCCTGTTTACCCCCAAGAGCCTGAATAACCGCCTCTGTTCTGACAGGTTGTTGCAGAATCGAAGTTTTATAGGCATTAATACGACGAATCACCGCCTCTTTCACCCCCCTCGACTTTAACGTTTCCTCGTATTCTTTGGGATCTTGCTCAAAAAAACGAGACACTGAACGCATGAGAAAATCCCGTCCGACCAGATAGGTTTCCCCCGATTTTCCGAGACCATCGGCTTCCCATTGGCGATTACCCGTCATCACTTTATTAATTTCATCCACTGGCAATTGAAAGGCTAAAACACCGATTAATTGAGATTGTTGATAAAGAGGGGCAGCAATAAAGGCAGCAGGTGCGCCATAGGAAGGAGCGTAAGGCTCAAAATCTACTACTTTTGAATAGTCTCGTTCTTTGGTGTCTTGAACCGCACGATTAAGGACGGCTAAATTACTATTTTTATAGGGGCCTGTTTGAAAATTACTGGTAAAATCCGTTTCCTTAAAGACCGTATAAACAACGTTTCCCTGGGGGTCAATTAAGAACATATCATAGTAGCCAAATTTTTTAATAATATTGCGAAAAATAGGATGATAACGTTGATGAACCTTGCTATAGTCACTGCCATCTTTAGGATTAACTAATTGCTGTTTTTTGCCCACAGCATAAGGGTTTGCGGCAATATAGTAATATTGTAAATATTGAGAAGCGGGGTTTTTGGGCGTATAAGAGGTAACAATCGGATCACCGCCTTCACTTTTAACGAGACGGGGTAAAAACTGTTGACTATAATATTGAGCAATGGATTTATTAAAAGAATTAGGAATTTTAGCTGTTTGCAATTTTTGATAAGCTTGGCTAAAAGCTTGCATTGCCGATTCGATAGACGGATCTTCGCTTAAGGTTTCTGTATGGTTATGGATCGTTTTAAAGTAGGATTCAATTTGATACGCTTTCGAGGCTCTCACACTGGTTAATTGATTAAAAACACGTTGATTTAAGTTAGATTTGCCACTACGATAACCCACATAAGCTGTCACTAAAATTGAACAACCGCTAACCATCAAAAGCATCACAATTAATTTTGATTTAATACTGATATGATTGAGAAAATACATAAAAAAGTTAAGCTTTCCGTTAATCGAGACTATTTTTATCTAGGCCAGTGCTATAGTCTAACGGATAATGAAAAGCTAAATTGTGTTGATTTAAGCAGATTGATAATTGATAACTGTATTCTCCCGCATTGGTAACAATCCATTCTTTCTTTTTAAAATGTGGTCAGGGCCAATCCTTAGGAGTTTGATAACCGCCCTGAGAAGCAATGAACCATTCCCCATCTCGATGACACTGATTCAGCCTAGTTGTTAAATCGTCTGAAAGTTTTGTCCTGTAAGGATTTTAGTAATTCAGAGCAAAAATCGTTGTATCCCTTGTTGCACAGGGGTTTGATGCAATTCCAATCATCAAACTGAACTATTGCCATTATATGGGCATAAAGTCTATTTGTGGTTTTAGTACTAAGAGTGCAAAAAAATGATAGAGTCAATTAATACTTGGTTCTCTAAAATCTCCGAATTATTAACTTTGTCTTCCGCATCATTAATCATGTTGCCTAAACCTAATTCTCGGTTGCTTGCTTATCTGATCGCTGTATTGGTTGTTCCTGTGGCGATCGCCTTAGCCTTTATTTATCAATCTGTTTTTGATAATAACCAAATTTTTGCGGCCTTTTATTTGGCGGTGTGTATAAGTACCTGGTATGGGGGAAGAAGACCTGGCTTAGTCACTGTGATTTTGTCAGCCTTGGCGATTGATCTGGGGTTTATAACTCCTTGGCAGTTGGGAGTTCCCACTCTTAAAGAAGGCGGGCGATTAACTATTTACATTTTGGTTATGCTCTTATTCCATTGGTTGACTGCCGAACTCAATGATTCACGCCAAAAAATAGAACAAATAAGCCAAAAAGAACTAGAGCAAAAAGAACTTTTGTTAAAACAAGCCTTGGCAAGTGATAGTCGCCATCGAGAAATTCTGGAGGATCAGACGGAACTGATTGTTCGTTATTTGTCGGACAGTACCATTGTCTTTGTGAATGAGGCTTACTGCCGCTATTTTGGGAAAAAACGAGAGGAACTGATCGGAAAAAGTTATGCTCCCATTGTTTTTGAAGCCGATTTAGAGATGGTTAATGAACAAGTCAAATCCATCACCCCCGACAATCCCTTCGTTACCATCACCAATCGAGTGGTTGTTAACGGTGAAGCGCGTTAGACACAGTGGAATAATCGTCTTTTAAGTAATGCCAACGATAACCTCTGGGAATTCCAGGCGGTAGGACGGGATATCACTGCCTTGAAGGAAGCAGAAGAAGCCCTCAATCGCTATACCCAGGAAGTCGAAGACCTCTATAATAATGCTCCCTGTGGCTACCATTCCTTAGATATAGAAGGAAAATACGTCAGAGTGAATGACACAGAATTAAAGTTATTGGGTTATAGCCGTGAAGAAATGATTGGTCAATCAGTCTCAACTTTTTTTACTGAAGCAAGCCGTCAAGCTTTTCGGGATAATTTTAAAGTTTTTCGTTCCCAAGGCTGGGTTAAAAACTTGGAATATGAAATGGTCTGCAAAGACGGAACTATTTTACCTGTTATGATTAGTGCAACGGTGGTAAAAGATGAGCAAGGGAATTCTTTATACAATCGAGCCACTTTGGTGGATATTAGCGATCGCAAAAAAGCAGAAGAACAATTAAGATTAAGTGCCGAACGCATTAGTTTAGCCAATGCAGAACTGTCTAGGGCGGCTCGTCTCAAGGATGAATTTCTAGCAGGTATGAGTCACGAATTGCGAACCCCCTTAAACGCAGTGTTAGGAATGTCAGAGGCTCTACTGGAAGAAATTAGCGGGCCGCTCACGCCTCAACAACGAAAATCTGTCAACCTGATTGAACGCAGTGGTCGCCATCTCCTAACCCTCATCAATGACATTCTTGATCTGTCCAAAATTGAAGCGGGCAAAATGGAACTAGAGATTAGGCCAGTTAATATTCAATCCCTCTGTAAAACGAGTTTGAGTTTTGTGACGGAAATGGCCCATAACAAACAGATCCGTTTGACTACACAGGTTGATGAAGGATTGGAAAATGCAAAACTAGATGAACGTCGGATTCGCCAGGTGTTAATTAATTTATTGAGTAATGCGGTTAAATTTACCCCTGAAGGCGGTCAAGTCGAGTTATCAGTACGTTGTACCCCCGATCGCGAAACCTTAGAATTTGCTGTTTCCGACACCGGTATTGGGATCGCCGCCGATCAGTTAGACAAACTGTTTCAACCCTTTATGCAAATTGATAGTAGTCTTTCTCGTCGTTATTCTGGCACTGGGTTGGGATTGTCTTTAGTGCGTCGCATTGTGGAACTTAATGGCGGTAGTATTACCCTAACTAGCGAAGTGAATCAAGGGAGTTGTTTCACGGTGATTCTACCCTGGCGATTTGATCAATCATCCTCTGAAAATTTAACCTCGACGACTCCAAAAACCAATATTCACCATGCTCTGGTGGTGGAAGATTCTCCCCAGGCGGCGGAGCAAATCTCTCGTTATCTGAGTAGCTTAGGTGTAACTACCGTTGTTCATCCTTTAGGCCAAGGGGTCATTGATATAACCCTAGAAACCAGTCCTGATTTAATTGTGCTCGATATTTTGTTGCCCGACTTACCTGGTTGGGAAGTGTTGATTGAGTTAAAAGCTAACCCTCTTACTAAAAATATTCCTGTTTTAATTATTTCGGTTGTGGATGATCGTCCTAAAGGGTTGGCCTTAGGAGCCGTTGATTATTTGGTTAAACCCATTACTCGACTCACCCTAGAAAAAACCTTGAATCGTTTAAGAGGAATCATTGAAAAAGAACCTGAAATGGCTTTAATTATTGCGACTCATCAATCCTCCATTTCTCCCTTGATTGTCTTAGTGGAAGATACAGAAAGCAATATTGAAACGATTGTTAGTTATTTACAAGCTCACGGTTTCCGCATGGCGATCGCCCGTAATGGTTTAGAAGCGATTCAGTTAATTAGGGCTTGCTGAAAAAGTCAAAAAACGAAAGAAATGTGGGTTAGGGAAGTATAAACTGAAAAAGCAGAGATAACTTATACTTATGATGAGAAGTCAAAATACGAATTTTGTTTAATCTA
>JAYKJI010000370.1:0-22254 GCA_035285405.1 Snowella sp.
TACCACCCTGTTTAAATTTATAGTTTTAAATGTTCTGGGGCCAACTATCATGTCAAAATATAAAAATAAGTGGTTGGCAAGAAGGGGGGGGAAAGTTAGCATGAATTGAGTAATTAGCGACTTTGAAAAATATTTTGTACCATCGTCTTTTTCAGGCTACCAGCCATGCGATCTAATTCCTCAATTTCTCCTGTATCTAACCACCAACCAACGGCTCCAAAATTTTCCTCCGCTTGTGGGAGGGTTTTGGCTCCAGGGATGGGCATTGTTCCTTTACAAATACACCAATTAAGGGCAATTTGTGCCATTGTTTTTTGTCGAGAGGCGGCGATCGCCGTTAAGCAGGCTAAAAGGGGTTGAATTTGAGGGAGTAATTGACGAAACAGCAAACTCCGCAGACCAGCAGGAAATGGCCCTTGAACAGAATATTTGCCGGTTAATAATCCGAGAGTGAGAGGGCTATAGGCAATCAGTTTAATGTTTAATTGATCACACAAAGCCTTTAAATC
Organism: Snowella sp.; assembly: GCA_035285405.1. Lineage (GTDB taxonomy): Bacteria > Cyanobacteriota > Cyanobacteriia > Cyanobacteriales > Microcystaceae > Woronichinia. The sequence goes on from JAYKJI010000370.1 coordinate 510, forward strand.
CAATTGAGTGACGGGATAGGTTGAAAGCAAAGAATACTGTACCTGTAAACTGGCAATCTGAATACCGCGATCGCGGAAAAATTGATGAGCTTTTTGTAATCGTTGGGGGCCAAAATTGGAGAGACCGACAGCTTTTGCTAAACCCTGTTCACAAAGTTGGGCCAGCCCTGTCAACAAAATTCGTTCCTGCCAGGGGGCATAGTTAGCCGTTGACCAATGAAGTTGCACCAAATCCAGGGGACGTTGTAAACGCTGGGCTGAGGCTTGACCGGCTTTAAGGACTGACTGGGGTGTTAATCGCCAGGGATAGGCCGCTAACTTGGTTCCCACACAAATATCAGTTCCATGACTGCCTGCATAGGCTTGAGCAAATTCTCCTAACAAACTTTCACTTCTGCCCTGCCATTTTCCGGTTCCGTAGGAATCCCCTGTATCAAAAAAGGTGATGCCATGACTGACACAAAAATCAAAAACTTGTTGCAGTTCTCGATCCATTTTCGGCTCATAACCCCAGAGCAACTGGTTTCCCCAAGCCCAGGTTCCACAGCCTAGAACGGGGAAAGCGATCGGGAAATTGTTTTCCATCATACTTGCTTGCCTGAAGGGGAATACTTAGTTTTTTTGACACAGTTTTTGAATAGATTATTCAATTTTGAAGTGAATAATATCCGACGATATATTATAGAATACTCCAGGGCGAGTTTGATAGTCAAGACTTTTTCGAGGTCAATGATTAATGAAATTGACCGTTTTTTACCTTTTCTAGTTACCATTTTAAAGTGTGTTCCCTTGAGGAAAACTATCTTAGCTGCTCCAGCAAAATTTAACAACCCCATAACTCATTAAATGAAAATTGCTACTTGGAACGTCAATTCTGTCCGCAGTCGTCAACAACATCTCATCGACTGGTTAAAAACAAATCCCGTAGATATTTTATGTTTACAGGAAACCAAAGTTGTTGATCAAGACTTTCCCAAAAATCCTTTTGAAAACCTTGGCTATTATGTCTATATTTCAGGACAGAAATCCTATAACGGTGTCGCTATTTTTAGTCGTGAACCTCTACAGGAAATCTCCATGGGTTTTGCGCCTATTTTAGGAGACGCATTAACCCAGAATTTCGATGAACAAAAACGGGTAATTAGTGGTGTCATTCATGATATTCGGATTATTAACCTCTATGTTCCCAATGGCTCAGAGATTGGTAGTGAGAAATATCTTTATAAATTAGCCTGGCTGAAATTACTGCAACAATATTTGACTCAACTTAGACAAAGTAACTATCCTGAATTCTGTGTCTGTGGTGATTTTAATATTGCCCCAGAAGATCGTGACATTCATGATCCCAAAGGGAAAGACAATCATATTATGGCCTCTCCCCTAGAACGAGAAACGCTTCAGGATATTTTAAGTTTGGGATTACAGGATGCTTTTCGGAAATTTACCCCAGAAAAAGGACATTTTAGTTGGTGGGATTATCGCACGGGTGGCTTTCAACGCGATCGCGGTTGGCGAATTGATCATCACTATTTAACCCCTCAACTCTACAAACAAGCTGTCAATTGCACCATTGATCGTGAACCCAGAACTTGGGAAAAACCCAGTGATCATACACCTGTCATTGTGGAACTAAACCTTAAGAATCGGTAAAAGATAGATGATCAAAAAATTAAGTTTCTTAAAAATCAAAAATTAACGAGGTTTTTATAAAATCTTAACATTTATCGCCTATGGTATTGGGCAATGTTCCATCACCATGAGGTTAGAAATTCGTCTTGCTGATAATCTCTCTATTTGTGCTGAAAATTTTTGGAGTTGCCATTTTACTGCTGTTTATTGGAGACTTTCTTTCGACCTTTTTGTATCATGTGCCAGAACATATTTTTGGAAAATTTCATTCCCTGGTTCACCACAGCAGTAATCGCAGTTTTCTACACTATGCAGTATTAACCCGTAATCCCCTCGTGTTGCTGGATGGTATTTTAGGCGCAGTCCCCTATTTTATTTTTGTACCTTGGCTATGGCAAATTTCCCCCTTAGGCACTCTTTTAGGTTTGATGTTAGGAGAATTTCACGTTGTTTGGCGACATGTTTCTGTGATCAAATGGCAAACACCTAAACCCATTTTGAAACTTTGTGAAGTATTACAGATTACTACCCCAGAAAGACATTGGCGACACCATCAAGATGCCAGAGTCGCCTTTGGGGATATTTTTAACTTTTTTGATTATCCTGCCCAACTTTGGTTTAAATTTTTACTATCCATGAAATTCAAATGGCGGCATACCTGGAAATCTGTTGTCAACCCATAAATTAGGATAACCAGAGCATGGGATCAAGTTGATAATATTGTTTAAGAATCTGATAAAGTTCGGGATGGTGTTGTTGCAGAGCCGCAGCATTTTCCAGAAAAGTTTCTGTAATCACAGCAAAAAATTCGGCTGGATTAGTCGCTCCGTAGGGATCAATAATTGTTTTTAACCCATGCTCTAATTGACTCAATAATTGTTGATATTCTTGACTACAAATCCTTGCCCATTGTTGGTAGTCAGCTTGGGTAGGCAGTTTTGGAACACCATCCATTGTGCCATCAGCTTGATCTAATTGATGGGCAAATTCATGAAAAATGAGATTATGGCCATCTTGCCAATTGTCTAAATCTCGACAGATAGTTTCCCACGCTAAAACTACTTGACCTTGTTTTCCCCAGGATTCTCCACTGACAAGGAACGATTGTTCTTCCACTAAATATTCATCGATCGCGGCGGGTCGTTTAACCTGGAAAATTTGAGGATAGATTAAAATCGTGTTGAGTTGAGGATAATGACCATCGGCTTGATTAAGGGAAAGTAAGCAGGCTTGAGCCGCAATCACTAAACGCATTTCCTCAGTAATTACTAAACCCTGACAGCCAATAAATTGTTTAGTATTTAAGAAGATTTGGATTTTTCCCTGTAGCCGTTGCTGAAGCGGTTGGGGTAAATGAGAATAAAGGGGCGATCGCCTTTCTAGAATTTCTTGCCAAAGTGGTGGAAAAGGGACTTTGGTAATTTGTTGGTGATAATAATAAGTTAAGAGAGGATGACCCCAAATATAAATGATAACGAGTAACAATAGGAAAAATAAGATTAAACTAGGGATCATCTTAAGGGATATCCTCCTCAGCAATATTCAATTTTTTGTGCAATGGGATCAAGATTTTAAGCAAAATTCACCCAGAAACAAACTAGCCCAAAAATAATTTATAGGCCGGATTTTGGCTTTCATCCCAGTAAGGATAGCCCAGGGTATCTAAAAAGGCCTGCCACTGCGATCGCTCCTGGGGAGGAACCTGTACCCCTACCACAATACGCCCATAGTCAGCCCCATGATTGCGATAGTGAAATAAGCTGATATTCCAATTAGGGTTCATACTTTTCAAAAACTTCATTAGTGCCCCCGGTCGTTCAGGAAATTCAAAACGGTAGAGTAACTCATGATCTGCCAACGGCGATCGCCCCCCCACCATGTGACGCAAGTGCAGTTTGGTTAATTCATCATCCGTTAAATCAAGGGTATCAAAACCATTTTTAACAAAAGTTTCCACCATGCGCGTGGCATCACTGCGATTCTGGATCTGTACTCCTACAAAAATATGGGCAATTTGGGAATCAGCAATACGATAACTAAATTCTGTCAAGTTATTTTTGCCTAAACATTCACAAAATTTGCGTAAACTCCCCTGGGCTTCGGGAATAGTGACTGCAAAAATGGCTTCCCGTCGTTCTCCATATTCCGCCCGTTCCACCACAAAACGCAGACGGTCAAAGTTCATGTTGGCTCCACAGGCCACCGCAATTAAGGTCTTGTCAGTAATTTGTTCCCGTTCCACATAGGCCTTCATCCCCGCGATCGCCAACGCACCGGCCGGTTCCAAAATTGAGCGAGTATCCTCAAAAACATCCTTAATAGCTGCACAAATATCATCCGTATCGGCCAAAATTACGTCATCCACATATTGCTGACAAAGGGGAAAAGTTTGATCCCCCACTTCCCGCACGGCTACCCCGTCCGCAAACAGCCCTACCTGCTCTAACTTGACTCGATGGCCAGCCTTCAGGGATAAATACATGGCATTGGCATCCACTGGTTCTACCCCAATAATCTTAACTTCGGGATATAGCCGCTTCACATAGGCCGCAATACCTGCAATTAATCCTCCACCCCCGATCGCCACAAAAATAGCGTGAATAGGTTGCTGATACTGGCGCAAAATTTCCATGCCAATGGTTCCCTGACCGGCAATCACATCGGGATCATTAAAGGGATGAATAAAGGTTAAACCTTTTTCCTGCTCCAATTGACGGGCATAGGCATAGGCATCATCATAGGTATCTCCGTGCAACACCACCACACCGCCCCTGGCTTTAACCGCCTCAATCTTCACCTGGGGAGTGGTCGTCGGCATCACAATAATTGCCTGGGTTCCCAATCGTGAGGCTCCTAAGGCTACCCCCTGGGCATGGTTGCCAGCAGAAGCGGCAATGACCCCTTGTTTGAGTAACTCCTCGGACAGATGGGCCATTTTATTGTAGGCTCCTCGCAATTTGAAGGAAAAGACTGATTGCAAATCTTCCCGTTTGAGGTAAACCCGATTATCGAGGCGAGTGGATAGATTAGGCGCGTAATCTAGGGGCGTTTCGATCGCCACATCATAGACACGGGCTTTGAGGATACGTTCGAGGTAATGGTCGGGCATGGTTGAAGAGAGGGGGAGGTGGGGGAAGATGGGGAGAGAGGGGAAGATGGGGGAGATGGGGGAGATGGGGGAGATTGGTCTCTTCATTAATCTTACTTTTGCAGATGTCGATAATGAACGGATTCCAGGGGAAAGGATATGTCAGAGTGAAGGTGCAATCTGTTTTATTGTCAAAAAGCGTAACCGCGATCGCCTATGTGCCGTTTGCTAGGGTATCTGGGAAAACCCATTCAACTGGATCGACTTCTCTATCAACCAGAACACTCTCTGATTGTACAAAGCTATCAGCCCAAGGAAATGACGGCGGGTTTATTAAATGCGGATGGTTTTGGTCTTGGCTGGTATGGACAAGATAGGCAATCCTATCTCTATAAGAATATTTTGCCCATTTGGAATGATATTAATTTGCCCCATCTCAGTCGCTACATTGAGTCGGGTTGCTGGTTGAGTTATGTCCGTAGTGCGACCCCACCGTTGGCGGTAGATTTAAGCAATTGTCAGCCCTTTAGTCAACAAAATTTGTTATTTATTCATAACGGTTTTATTAATCATTTCCGAACGACGTTGTATCGTCCCATTCGAGAGCTATTAAGTGATCAATGTTATCAGTTTATTCATGGGACAACGGATTCAGAACATATTTTTGCGTTGATAATCAATGAATTACAAAAATCGTCCCATCTTTCCCTGTTTAAGGCCGTCGAAAAGGCGATCGCTATTTTAACAGACTTAGCCCAGCAGAAACATACCTATTTTTCCGCCAATCTGATCATTAGTGATGGTCAGCAAATCGTCGCCTGTCGTTATGCCAATCGTCAACCAGTACCAAGCCTTTATTGGTTAGAAAATGATAGGGGTTATCCAGACGGAATTATTATTGCCTCTGAACCCCTTTTTGAGGGAAATTGGCAAGCCTTTGAAGCGAATAAAATTCTTCAATTTAATTAGGGTCTGCTGAAAAAGTCAAAAAACACGGAGAGGGTATTATACAGAAGTTGTCTTGCGATCATCCTATTTAAGGGTAATATACGGAAAGTTTCTGTACAATCCATAGTTATACGTACCGATATGGCCCATTGAGTCGATTAAGATTCTCTGAGTGCGATCGCAAATCAGCAAGCAAGACGAATCGACTGTGTTTGTAAGTCCCGAAAACGGATCGGCGATCACAATCCATCAACTAATAAACTTTAACATGAGACCTACAACGCGCCTTTTATTTTCTAAGTTTAAAGCTCAAGAATTTGAGCAGCTTTGTCAATTGTTATGCCGTGTATTTGATACAACTCCAGAAGAACTAGAGGGACTGTACCAAGATATTGACAAAACTTTCGATCAGCCAGGTTGTCCTTTGCATTTTGTACACCGCGAATTCTTTAAGCCCAAAGATGCTTCTTGTCGCTCCCTCTACCAAAATGCTCCTGTCGTTGCTGTGGATTTGCCGAGTGTCTTGGAATACGACAATGGACACAACGATAAGCCGACGATAGTACTAGCCGGTCAAGATCCTCTAAACAGAGGAAATTATAAAAAGTTAATTGTTGGTACGCCTTACGGATTCCATCATAAAGATTCTCGTGAAAAGCACACAAGATTCTATCTTGAGATGATTAAAGTTTTGCTTGAGTTAGGATATCGAGTTTATCTAACTGACGTTTTTAAGATTTGGATTCATGGCCTAAATGTAAAAAAATGGCCGGATATCGATAAAGAAAGATTCCTCGGACTGCTCAAGTCTGAACTCGATTTAATACAGCCCTCTACTGTCATTACGTTCGGAAAGACAGCGGAGGAGGTATTTGTCGCTTCACGATCAAGAGTCAAGCATATCCCCTTCCCACACCCAAGCCGTTCTAATCAAAAAAAATGGAAAGAAACGCTGAATGGTGAGTCCGCAACAGAAGAAAGGAAGCTTGCTTTTGTCCGAGCGGAAATAATTCGACACCTTAAACAGTCTTAATCCTCTGCCAGTTTCGCTGTGCCTAGGAGCGATCGCAAAAGATAAATAATTGTTAAGCGATCGGTGTATAACCCATCATTGGAGCGGACAATATTGAGATATTGCGGTGTTGAGTAGGAGGCGATCGCTTTTTGGTCTAGAAAAGTTTAGTCTAGGCCAGTTATTCTAGACAAATTTAAGGCGTTTGACGTTAAGAAGATTTAGAAACTACTTTATTAACCAACCATTCCACTGCATTCACGCGCTGATAGGGACGGCAGATAGAAGCGATCGCGTCTTGATCTAACTCCACCCCTAAAGTGCTAATGATATTGCCATAGACAGCATTGCTAGAAAATAAGGAATCAGCAGTAATATCCAGGGATTGCAGATCAAAAAATTGTTCTTGGCTCTGGGGATCGAAATCAATCATTAAACTAGAACTATACCCACAGTCTTTTAAGATAGTAAGACAATGCAAGGTTTTTTCTAAGAAATTCTTTGACCAGCCCTTTTGACCTTGATTTTTATTGACTCCCCCTCCATATTCAAACATTATTACTTTAGGTAAAAGTTTAGGATTAAGTTGCGGTAATTGCTTGATAACATTATATTCCCAACCTTCAATATCTAATTTTAAAACGGTAATTTTCTGAACCTTAATAGTTTCAATAAAAGTAGGTAGTGACAGGACAGAGACAGGTTTAGAATTGCGAGAAGAACCAAACCAATCAGCCGCCAGAGAATTAAAATTATGGTTAAATAATCCGGCAAAACTCCCAAGATAGAGAGATTGGGTTCCATCTTGATCCGATAAACAACTTTCAACTAAGGTAATGTCATATTGCTGGCTCAGTTTACGAAGTTTATTCACGGGCAATGGCTCAACGGCAATGGTGGGGAACCCTAACTTAGCAAAGATTTCACAATAAAAGGCAAAAGTACCAACCCCCACATCAATGCAAAAACCTGTTCGATCAGGATCAATTTCAGGCAGAAGATAAGCTAACAAAGACTGACAACAAACTTCAACACGCATAGATTTAAGCTGGAAGGGTAATTTTTGGAAAAGTAACGTTAGATTGTTCTAGGTTTTAGGAAACTGCGAGAGTGGCAACCACCTTAACACAAAATTCCTCTTCAAAAACTACTTTTTTATAATCTAAATTCCACAATTCTAAGGAGCAATCATCCTCCGCCTGGGTCGGAAAAAGGTGTAAGTGCAGCTTACGATATTCCGGATCATATTTACAATCCAGGTGTTGAATTGCTCCCGCTTGACGACGATCTAGGGCAACCGCGATTCTCAGAATGGCACTGAGTTGACGAACCATTAAACGGTGGGATTCGGATAATTTAATATAGGATTCGTGACGTTTTTTGGGTTTACTGCGGCGATGGTAGCGGGCAATATTAGCCATTAACTCTAACTCAATCTCGGTAAAACCGAGGAATTCAGCATTACGAATGAGGTAATAGGAATGTTTATGGTGGGCAGAGTGACTGATATAAACGCCACAATTGTGTAAAATGGCAGCCGCCCAGAGCCATTCCCGTTCTGTCGCTCCCCATTGATGCAAAACTCCCTGTAGCTGGTCAAAAATAGAGAGGGAAAACTGGGCCACTCGTTCTCCATAGACCAGATCAACACGATATTTATGGGCAATTTTCATCACGCTACGTTGACGAATTTCGCCTTGAAAACGCAGGCGATCGCCGATTAATCCATGCGTTAACATCCAATCGACAATGACCCCTTCCCGCAGAGCACGTTCACAGATGGTAATCGTGTCTAAATTAAGCATCGTCATGGCTTCCAGCAGAATCACTGCACCCGCCAGAATAATTTCGGCTCGCTTATCGGACAGTCCAGGGATGGCAAAACGCTGCTCGTAATTGAGGTTCATCAAACGCTTCACCCAGTCGCGTAGATCTTTACGGGTTAACTGGTAGCCCTGAAGAGGATTGGGGATTTCCCGTTGTTGATTCAGAGCATTAATAATCCCTAGGGTTTCGATGGTGCCGGAAGTTCCCACCAATCGCACGGTTTCCCCTGCTTGTAGAGAATGCCGCAGTTCATCAATGGGCCGTTCCAGCATCCCTCGGATATAGGCGCGTAAACTGGCAAATTCTGTCACACTAATTGGATCGGTCTGAATAAAATCACGGGTGAGACGAACCGCGCCAACTTTAGTGCTACTCAAAAAACGGGGTTCCTGACTATCGGCCAAAATGATTTCGGTAGAACCCCCACCAATGTCAATGATGATATGGGGAAGATTCTGGAAGTCCATGCCGGATAGAACGCCCAAGTAGATTCTTCTGGCTTCTTCCTGACCTGAAATTAAATCAACTTGTAAACCGACTTCCGCTTCGATGCGAGCCAAAAATTGATTACCGTTGGTGGCTTCCCTGGTGGCACTGGTCGCAACGGCAATAATGTGATCTACCCCCATACTCAGGGCCAGATGATGACAGCGTTTTAAGGCGGCGATCGCCCTTTCCATGGCCGAGGAGGACAATTCTCCTGTTTTAGCATCCCTTTCTCCCAGTCGTACCGTATCTTTTTCCCTGGCCACAATGGTAAACGTGGCTAACATCGGGTCAATACGAACAATGACCATATGAACAGAATTAGTCCCAATGTCAATGGCCGCTAACATACAAGGGTCAATAAGCCGATTGCTGGCTAGATTAGAGATGGCTGTAATCGAAGTACTAGAATCCAGCATAGTCGGCCTCCAAAGTGTCACCTTCAAGAGTTTCCCCTAATTTCTGGCTAAAACGAGAAACTCCTTAAAAGAATTTAACCTAAGTGCAGTCATTAACATTACTAGCTCCTCCTAACTGTTCCAGTTTGGCATTGCTGTTCGCCATCACAGTGTACACAAAACTTGTAAAAAATTGTTACAATAGGTGTATTATCTCTGACCCTGTTGCTTTTCATCCAATATTCAATCTATGGTATGGCTAAAATTTCCCCTATTCTGCAAATTGGTCTGAGTTGCGCAACTTTTCCCTTGTTGTTAACGCTAGGAGCTTTACCTTGCTTAACAAAGACGTTGGTAGAACTGGGGGAGATGAGTGAAGAGGTTTTTCGCGGCGATCGCCTACCCGTATTATCTTTCCCAGAAGTTCAAGAAGGGGAAGAAGCCTAAAACCAAAACCAAAGTCTAGGCAAAATCGCTTTATTGCAATGGTAACTATTATTTTTATTCGGTACATTTACCCTTTTAAAACGCTTCGTTTATTCGCTAAAGTCTTTGACTATTAAGAAGATCTTAAGGATTCTCTGCGATCGCCCGCTCGCAATTAGGCTAATAACGATATAGCTTAAACCTTCGTTATTGATGCGTTGAAAACCTATCGGGTTAAACGTCGCCCTTAGCATCTTCAATGATCACTTTATTTTTTAGTATATGAATCTTGCTTTAAACCCTAAGAAAAAATTTGTTTTAACAACGCCGCTTTATTACGTTAATGATGTGCCTCACCTGGGCAGTGCCTATACAACCATGGTAGCGGATACGGTGGCCCGTTTTAAGCGGCTTCAAGGTTATTCCGTTTTACTGATTACCGGCACTGATGAACATGGTCAAAAAATTCAACGAACGGCGGCAGCGAAAGGACTAAACCCTCAAACCCACTGTGATGCGATCGCAGCCAGTTTCGAGCAACTTTGGCAAAAACTCAATATTCAATATGATCGCTTTAGCCGTACCACCAACCCTCGTCATGCGGAAATCGTTAAAGCCTTCTATAATAGAGTTTGGGAGCAAGGTGATATCTACGCAGCCCAACAGCAAGGTTGGTACTGTGTTGCCTGTGAGGAATTTAAAGAACAACGAGAGTTACTGGCGGATGGTTGCTGTCCTTTGCATCCTAATCTTAAGGCCGAATGGCGGGATGAAGAAAACTATTTTTTTCGATTATCTCGCTACCAAACCCCGTTAGAAGAACTCTACGCCACACATCCTGATTTTATCCAGCCGGAAAGTCGGCGTAATGAAGTTCTCAACTTTGTGACACAAGGATTACAGGATTTCTCGATTTCTCGCGTCAATGTGGATTGGGGCTTTCCCGTTCCCAGGGATTCCAATCACACCATTTACGTTTGGTTTGATGCACTCTTGGGATATGTCACAGCTTTATTAGATGCGGATCAAGAACCTACCCTTGAAAATGCTCTAGCCCAATGGTGGCCCATTAACCTACATTTAATTGGCAAGGATATTCTGCGCTTCCATGCCGTTTACTGGCCCGCCATGCTACTGTCGGCTGGTTTGACCTTACCCAAGCAGGTGTTTGGTCATGGCTTTCTTACCAAAGATGGTCACAAGATGAGTAAAAGCTTGGGCAATACTCTTGATCCAGTTGAACTCGTGGATCGCTACGGCTCCGATGCTGTTCGTTACTATTTTCTCAAGGAAATTGAGTTAGGACGAGATGGAGACTTTAACGAAACCCGTTTTATCAATATTCTTAACGCAGATTTGGCTAATGATCTGGGCAATTTGCTCAATCGTAGTTTAGGAATGGTCAAAAAATACTGTCAGGGTCAAGGGCCCCAGTTAACGGCTCAGGATCTGCCAGAGGATAATGCTCTTTTTGTTTTGGGCAAAACCTTAGGCGATCGCGTCATTGAGGCTTACGATACCCTGGCTTTTACCCAGGCCTGTGAAGAAATTTTCACTTTAGTACGAGCCAGTAATAAGTATATTGATGAAACCGCGCCTTGGAGTCTTTTTAAACAAGGATTGCAACGGGAAGTCGAAATCGTTTTATACAGCGTTTTAGAATCTATTCGGTTAGCGGCCTACTTACTCTCTCCCATTATCCCTAATCTTAGTACAGCAATTTATCAACAACTTGGGTTTACCTTAAATTTTAATCAATGGTCAGAACTTTTATCCCAAGCCAATTTTGAGAGTCATTGTCAATGGGGTGCTTTTCTACTGCCGAAAACCCCTAATCAAGCTAAACCCATTTTTGTACGCTTAGAATTACCAACCGCTCAAACTCCCACTTAGGAGGGATACACAAAACGGTAATTTTTAGTATGATCTCAGCTTTTGAGATGATTTTAGAACTTACAATTTTCTTTTAAAAACACTTTACTCAATTTTTAACAACGAGGCATACGAAAATGTTTGAAGATTTTGATAATGATCCGCTATTTACCCCTGATCAATTACTGGAAAATCGTGGTAGGGTTGCTATTTTCATTGATGGTTCTAACCTTTTTTATGCAGCCTTACAATTGGGCATTGAGATTGACTATACCAAGTTGCTTCATCGTTTAACCTCTGGCTCTCGTTTGTTACGTGCCTTTTTCTATACCGGCGTTGATCGGACAAATGAAAAGCAACAGGGATTTTTACTCTGGATGCGTCGGAATGGCTATCGCGTGATCGCCAAGGATTTAGTGCAATTACCAGACGGTTCTAAAAAAGCCAATCTGGATGTGGAAATTGCGGTGGATTTAATGGCCTTGGTGGGTTCCTTTGATACGGCTGTTATTGTCAGTGGCGATGGCGATCTGGCCTATGCGGCGGATGCGGTCAGTTACCGAGGAGCCAGAATTGAAGTGGTGAGTCTGCGCTCCATGACCAGTGACAGTTTAATTAATGTTTCCGATCGCTATATTGATCTCGACCAAATCAAAGAGGATATTCAAAAAAGTCCAAAGTCTAGTTTGACCTATGGTGGCTTTGCAACGATGGGGGTTTTAGATGCAGATAAATCCCGCTAGATTCGATCCGGCACTGGAAATAAGCTAGGATACTAACGCCCCTTTTGCCCCCGCGATCGCTCCCTTGTTAAGCTTCTTCCGTCCTCTTGTTTCTCGCCATTGTCCTCAATGGGGATTAGGATTAGCATTGCTGTTGCTTGGTCTAACGGCTTGTCAACCCCCTGATCCTTCCGTCAAAGTGACTCCTAGTAGTACGCCAACAATGGAGAGCCATTTAACTCTAAATAAGGCCACCTTGGAACAGAGTAATAATAAGGGACAAACCCTCTGGAAAATCCAGGTACAGGAAGCCATCTATACACCGGATCGCAAAAATGCCAAACTCGCTCAGCTTAAGGGCGACCTTTATAACAATGGCAAAATTGTCCTCAAAGTGGTAGCAGATCGGGGAGAAATTCAACAAGATGGGGAGTTAGTGATCTTGCAAGATAATATTCTGGCCATTGATCCCCGCAATAAAGTGGTGATTCGCAGTCCAGAAGTGGAATGGCGACCGAAGGAATCGATCCTGGTCATTCGTAAAGGTCTTAAGGGCAACCATCCTGAGTTGGAAGTCACGAGCCAAGAGGGCAGCTATGATACCAAACAACAACAACTGACTCTGATGGGGAAAATTGTTGGTCTGGCGGAGAAAAAACAACTGACCCTCAAAACGGAAGCATTGCGTTGGTTAGTGCCACAACACAAAATCATCAGCGATCGCCGCATGGAAATCTCACGTTTTAAGGGCAAAGAAATTACGGATCAGGTGACGACCTTAAAAGCCGAAATTCAACTGGATCAAAAAATCATCTTGATTCAAGACAATCTAGAATTTAAGTCCCTCAAGCCGCCTCTTCAATTAGCTGGAAAAGCTCTGGAATGGCGTTATCAAGACCGAATTGTCACCTCTAGTCAACCCCTACAAATCCTAGACTATCAGAATAAAATTACGGTGACAGGCAATCAAGGTAAAGTCGATCTCAATCAAAATATGGCCTGGCTCACGGGGGGAACCCAAAGCCAAAGCGAACAAAACCAATCTCAACTGTTTGCCGATCAACTCACCTGGAATATGAAAGCTCAAACCCTTGAAGGTCTAGGAAATATTATTTATCAGCAAAATAAAGGCGTAAAATTTAATCTCACTGGGGATAAGGCGATCGGTTCTTTGCAAAATAACAGTGTGATTGTTACTAGTAACCAGCCAGAACGGGTCGTCACTGAAATTTACCCCTCCCCCAAATAGCCAAGGATACTGTCGATCATGCTTTCTCCCCCTTATATTTTCCTGATTCATCCCGATGAGTCTTTCGCCCAAAAAGCCAATACCGATCTCCAGGATGCTGGTTATAAACCGCTCATTTTGACGAGAATTACCCAGGTCTGGCAAGAACTAGAACGCTTTAGCCCCGCCATGATCATTCTAGATCGGGTACAGACAGGGGAGGCCGGCCTTAATCTCTGTCGTCAACTACGGCAACAGGGTTATCAGGGGATTTTGTTAATGCTGGTGGAGCAGGAAACGGTGGAAGAAAGGGTCATCTGTTTAGAGGCAGGGGCAAACGATTATTTACTGAAACCTTACCGTTCCGAATCCTTTTTGCAACGAATTCGCTTTTACTTGCAACCGAGTGAACCCCCTTCAGAGCAATTACAATTTACCAATCTTGTCCTCGATCTGGCAGCCCGTCGTCTCTTTCTCTCTGGGAAAGGGATTGATTTAACCATGAAAGAATTTGAATTGCTCAAATATCTGATGGCTCATCCTGGCGAAGTATTGACGAGGGAGCAAATTTTAGATAACGTTTGGGGCTACGATTTCCAAGGAGAGTCCAACATCATTGAAGTCTATATTCGTTATCTGCGCCTCAAAATTGAAGCGGAGGGACAAAAACGTTTGATTCATACTGTTCGGGGAGTCGGCTATGTACTAAGGGATGGATGAAGTTTTCGTTACATTTAAACCGATACTCGATTAGGATTAAAATTTGCTCTTTTTTTGATTCACTTTTATTATTTAGAGACTTTAAAGCTTTGAAACGTCATTTCACAATCCTTTTTTTAGGGCTATTTTTATGGGGATGTAGCCCTCTTAGCTCTCGATTTTCTATTCCTCCCCAGGTGATTGCCTCAGAACCATTACCCCAATCCCAGGGACAACAATTGCCGATCGCTGCGACGATGACCATTGGCGATCGCATTATTGAATTGGAAGTTGCTCAAAGCGAGGAACAGCAGGCTATGGGCTTAATGTATCGGACTCAATTAGCCCCCAATCGCGGTATGCTATTTCCTTTTTCACCGCCCCGTGTGGCCCGTTTTTGGATGAAAAATACACTGATCCCCTTAGATATGATTTTTCTCTATCAAGGCCAGATCCAGGCAATTCTTCCCAATGTTCCGCCCTGTCGTCGTGATCCCTGTCCTGTTTATGGCCCCTTCACAGAAATTGATCAAGTCATCGAGTTGGCCGAGGGACAAGCAAAAGTGCTCAATTTAACCGTTGGCGATCGCCTAACCATCCAATCCGTAAATTCTCCCTAAAATCTGGGTGTAAAGATTTACAAACTTAAGAATTTCTTCTGAATCTTAATAGACAAAGTTGCGTATAGTATATCGGAAGATAGATCCATATTTCCCTGCTATTGAGATAGGCTAACCAGTATTGTTTTCGGGTACTCGGCCTCGAATCGGACATTAACCGAGTTGTCGTCACCCCTAAACCCTTATCATGTCGCCACTATAACTGTAGATTTTTTCAGGTGTGAGGAAAAGGAAATCGGGTTTCTCTTTAGACAGTTTTAGGACTGGCTAGTGTTTTCCTCTAATTTAAATAATGTTAATTCAAAATGAAATTTACCCAATCCAACGGTATGCTCCCTGTGGCTAATCCTAGATATCCGCTCCTCAATTTCCTGCAAGAAGAATTGGCTTTGTCGCCAGATTCTTTAGCGGTTGCCGAACGCTCTGTGGAAGAACATCATGGTTCTTTGCCGATTGTCCTGTGGCAGTATGGATTAATCAGTCTAGAGGATTTAGATCGAATCTATGATTGGTTAGAGCAGGTTTAAGAGTACGAAATTAGTCGCCGATTGACCGCATCATAAATATTGACGCAAAAAAATGGGGCCAAGCGGGGCTTATTTCCTGTTATAGAAAATCGGCCTGCTTAACGCCTGCAAAGACTGATTAAATTGAGCATTTTCCCTTGAATGGGGTTTAAAGGACATTTAGAAAGAATCCTTGACCCCTTAGATCCGCCCATTCTGGGGAACTTACGGGTATAGATTGGAGAGAAAATCACCTAGGGTTTTAAAACCTTTTGCAAGACACCTAGCAGTAACAAGACTTTTTCGGGGTGGCTGTTATAGCCCATGAGTCCAATCCGCCAGACCTTACCCGCTAATTCGCCTAGACCTAAGCCAATTTCCAGATTGTATTCGATACGTAATTTGGTGGCGATCGCCTTGGCATCTATACCCTCAGGAACTTTAACCGTGGTTAAGGTGGGTAAACGAAAAGCCTTTTCCACATGACAGCTTAAGCCTAACGCTTCTAGTCCGTCCCAAAGTAATTCCGCATTTTCTTGATGACGTTGCCAGCTATTTTCGATTCCTTCTGCGGCTAGGATATAGAGGGCTTCCCGCAAAGCATAGTTCATATTGACGGGGGCTGTGTGATGATAGGTGCGATCGCTGCCCCAATAGTGACTGAGAAGAGACATATCCAGATACCAGTTCGGGATAATGGTACGGCGATTCTGCATTTTTTCTACGGCACGGGGACTCATGGTAAAAGGAGCAATACCTGGAGGACAACCTAAGCCTTTTTGACTGCAACTGTAGGCCAGATCAATTCCCCACTGATCTAAAAAGAGGGGAACGGCCCCTAAACTGGTGACAGTATCTACTAAGAGCAAACAATTATGCTCACGACATAGTTCTCCCAGTCCTTCTAGGGGTTGCCGTACACCAGTCGAGGTTTCCGCCTGTACGATCGCTAAAATAGCCGGTTTATGGGTTTGAACGGCTGTGGTTAATTCCTCTAGGTTAAAAACTTCACCCCAGGGCTTGGTGATTTTGCGAACATCGGCCCCGTAGCGTCCGGCCATATCCACTAAACGATTACCAAAATAACCCTTCACTGCCACTAAAACCACATCCCCAGGTTCGACAGTATTGGCCAGAGTTGCTTCCATCGCTGCACTACCTGTCCCACTAACGGGAATGGTCATCGTGTTTTCCGTCTGCCAAGCGTACCGTAGTAGGATTTGGGTTTCGTTCATTAAGGTCAGGAAGTCGGGGTCAAGGTGTCCCAGGGGAGGCAAACTCATGGCGGCTAAGACCCTGGGATCGGCATTGGAGGGGCCCGGCCCAAACAGCCAACGGCCAGAGATTTCTACTTTTTGTGCAGGGAAGCGATCGCGTTCATTAATGGTGAAAGTGGTCATGGTTTCAATTTGGCAATGAGAGGAAAATTAAGTCAGCTAACGCCAACAAAGTGGGCCAGATTAGGCTATGAAAGTAGTTTAGGATAGAACCTATTCCCCTATCGGTGGTTCTCCTCTTGATTGATGAAAATGCACACAATTCTTAACAAGGAACAACGATCTGGGACAGCAGTGATTCCAGATGTCGTCTAAGAATTCAGGGGAAAAATGATCAATTTGAAAACAGATCAGGGTTTTGTGGTAGTTGGAGCGGCAACTGGTCAAGTAATTGCCAGTCAAATCGGTGGTGTGGGTGTGGTTGGTGGCTTTGGCGGTATGGCTTTGGGAACGCCTGTTATTGTCGTGGGGGGCGCGATCGCCGGTGCAGCGATTCAGGGAATTGTGGAAGGAATAGAAACGGGAGATGTAAAGATTTTAGGGGTAACGACATTGGGATCGGTGTTAGGAGCCGGCTTTTCGGCAGCAGTGGGTAAAGTGGGCGTTGGTGTGGCGGGTAGTGCGTTTGGAGTTGGCATGGGAACAATGGCAGCAACAGGAGGATTACTGGCGTTGGGGGTTTATCAGTTAATTAAAATGTGTGGTAGTCATTCTTCCTCAAATAAATATTTTGAAAACTTATTGTTCCTAGAGCAAATTACTGAAGAATACGAAAATGAGAAAAAATGGCATAATTTAGAAATCGAAAATGAACTGCAAGAGTTAAAAAATGAACTAGAAAAAAATTTATTAGAAAATAGTAGTCAAGATTACCAATGGCAACCTCTAGAAAATGAAGAAGAATTAGAAAACTTAAAAGAGCAATTGACAGCTTATCTGCAAAATGAACATTGCTCGACAAAAACTTTATATGATTCCAATGATTCTCAACAAGAACAGGGCCACATGATTTTGATCAATACGCCTAACTTTGGTTGGGAACCCAAAGATCTTACCCATTTTGAATCCCATCCTGTCAGTGCGGTAGCGATCACCCCAAATAATCAATATCTCTTCAGTGGAGATAGTAAAGGAATTGTTAACCTTTGGGATTTAAACACCCATAAATTGCTATTTAGTTTTATCGGGAATCGAGAGGAAATTCAAGCGATCGTCATTAGTCCTGATGGTAAGACACTATTGGCCGCAGGCTTTGATCGTCGTATTAGTGCTTGGAAAATTGAAAGAAAATCTATTTTTTCAGGATTTTACAGCCCAAATTCTCGGTATAGTCATGAAGGTGTTATTCATGCTCTGACGGTCAGTCCTGATGGTCAACTTGTTGCAAGTGGAGGAAGCGATCATAAAATTAAAATTTGGGGAGGAATCACTGGCAAATGGGAACGAACTTTAAATGGTCATACTGATAGTATTTTGGCTTTGGGTTTCAGTGCTGATGGAAAAATGCTAGTTAGTGGCAGTGCGGATAAAACCATTCGTCTGTGGTATTTAAGTAATTATCAAGAACCTGAGATTTTACAAGGTCATGAGCAACGAATTACTTGTTTAGAAATAACCAATAATAACCAATATTTAATCAGTGGCAGCTTAGATGGCATCATTCATATCTGGGATTTAGCAACCAAAACGATTGTTAAGATTATCAAGGCTCATTCCAAGGGAATCTTGTCTTTAGCCATTAACAATATTTCCCGAATTTTAGCAACCGCTAATTATCAAGAAATAAAATTATGGGATTTAGAGACTGGGGACTTATTACAAACCTTAGCAGGATGTCATCCGATTAAATTTAGCGAAGATGGAAAAATTTTAGTCACTGGCAATCCTGATCAGAAAAAAGTCTTAATAATCTGGCGATATAACTTAGGTAAATTTAACCAAGACCAAGAGAATAACTTCGCGTTTGATTTTTCTCACAATTGGTGGGATATTTTAGGCGTTTCACCGAATGCTGATCCCCAAGAGATAAAACTAGCCTATTATTATTTAGCTAAACAATTCCATCCTGATCAAAATAATTGCCAAGAGGCAGTAAAATCAATGCAAGTCATTAATTATGCCTATAATCAGTTTCGTCGTTTCTGCCGCGATCGCCCTTAGCGTTTATTTGTATAAAAAGCTATTTTTAGAACCTTTCTAGTCAAAAATGTTTATTATCTATAATCAAAATGAGGAAAATCTACTATGTTGCAAGAACTAACAGTGACTTATGACGGTTTAACTTTTCATCCGGAAGAAGCTGTTCTTTTAGAACCAAATACTCGCTATCTGATTCAAATTATTTCTCAAGCAGACCAAACCCAAAAAGTCGATAACAATGCTTGGGATATGTTAGAAGAAATGACAGGAACCTATGAAGCTCCTGAAGATTGGTCAAGTGAACATGATCATTATCTATATGGTACTCCTAAGAAAAATTCCAATGATGAGCAAAGATAGACTTTTTTTAGATACTGTTTTTATTCAAGCAATTCTGAATCCTCATGATCAGTATCATACTGCGGCAAAAAAAATCTTACCTTGTGTTAAAACTGCCAACTCCTAACCCTAAAATCCTATGTCTCATCCACTTTACATTGCTTTTATTTGGCATCAACACCAACCGCTCTATAAATCCAAAGATAGCTTCGGTCAGGGAAATAGTTACCGTTTGCCCTGGGTGAGATTACACGGGACAAAAGACTATCTTGATCTCGTTTTACTGTTAGAAAAATATCCTAAACTGCATCAAACATTTAACCTGGTTCCTTCTCTCATTTTGCAACTGGAAGATTATGCTAAGGGGACAGCAATGGATCCCTATTTAGCCTTAACCTTGACTCCAGAAAAACAGTTAACCCTAGAGCAAAAACGCACGATCTTAAATACTTTTTTTGATGCTCATCACCGTACCTTAATTGATCCCCATCCCCGTTATCGTCAACTGTACGGACAAAGACAAGATAAGGGCATAGCCTGGTGTTTAAAAAATTGGACTTTACAGGATTATAGTGATCTGTTGGCTTGGCATAATTTAGCTTGGATTGATCCACTTTTTCAAGAAGACGATCGGGAACTTCGCCATTGGTACAATCAACAAAAAGGTTTCACTCTCAGCGATCGCCAACGCATTATTGCCAAACAACGACAAATTATTGAGCGCATTATTCCTCAACACCGGCGGATGCAGGAAACAGGACAAATTGAAATTACCACCAGTCCCTATACCCATCCCATTTTGCCCCTATTAGCCGATACGCGATCGGGGCGTGTAGCCCTACCCGATATGCCCCTACCCGAACCCCGTTTTTGTTGGTCAGAAGATATTGCTCGTCATTTACAAAAAGCAAAAACGATTTACCGCGATCGCTTTAACTGTCAACCTAGGGGACTTTGGCCCTCCGAACAATCCGTTAGTCCCGCCATCTTAGCCGATATTGCCCAGGCACGCTTTGAATGGCTCTGTTCCGATGAAACGGTTTTAGGCCATAGCTTGCAACACTACTTTCATCGGGATGAACAGGGCTTAATTACCGAGCCAGAATTATTGTATCGTCCCTATCGTTTAGAAACTCCCGATGGTGATCTGGCCATTGTTTTTCGGGATCATCGTCTTTCCGATCTGATCGGTTTTACCTATCCCACTTTCTCCCCAGAAGTCGCCGCCAGGGATTTAATTAGTCACTTAAATGCGATCGCCTTTTCATTAAAACAGCGTCAAAGCGATCCCCAATCCTCAGCTTTACAAGAACCTTGGCTCGTAACCATTGCCTTAGATGGCGAAAATTGTTGGGAAAATTATCTTCAGGATGGTTTACCCTTTCTTACCCATCTCTATGAAAGATTAAGCCGTTCTGAGTATCTCCAACTCGTTACTGTAGATGAATTTTTGCGCCAGTTTCCCACCGTCCACACCTTACCGATTAATCAACTTCATAGTGGTTCCTGGATTGATGGAACTTTTCGTACCTGGATCGGTGATCCCATTAAAAATAAAGCCTGGGAATACCTGATTGATGCCCGTCAAATCTTAGCTAATCATCCCGAAGCGACTGAAGAAAATAACCCTGAAGCCTGGGAATCTCTCTATGCTGCCGAAGGTTCAGATTGGTTTTGGTGGTTTGGAGAAGGGAATTCCAGCCGTCAAGATGACATTTTTGATCAACTGTTTCGGGAACATCTTTGCACTCTTTATCGCTCCCTCAATGAAACCATTCCTGGCTATCTTTATCATCCCTTAGAAAACTATCCCAAAAAAGGAAAACAAGTTCCCGAACGTTTTATTCATCCGGTAATTGATGGCATTGGTGATGAAGAGGATTGGGAAAAGGCTGGACGCATTGAGCTAGGGGCTAAGGGCGCAATGATTGCCAACACTTTAGTTCGGCGTATTTTTTACGGTTTTAATCATCAATATTTATACTTTAGGCTAGATTTCAAATCAGGCGTAACCGTCGGACAAGGATTACCTAATGAGTTACATTTACTCTGGTATTATCCTGGCTCAATCCAACCTAATTGTCCTGCTCCCCTGGCTCATATACCGGAACAGCCGCCGGTGAATTATTGTTTTCACCACCATTTAGGTATTAATTTACAACGGCAGACAACTTGGTTAGAAGAAGTGATCAATCCTTTTCAGTGGCATCCCCGTCCCTGTCAGGCAAAAGTAGCTTTTCAATCCTGTTTAGAAATTGCTATTCCCTGGTCAGATCTCCATAAAGAGCCTGATACGGTTTTGCATTTATTGGGAATTTTGGCGGAACAGGGAGAATACCATAGCATGATTCCAGAGGAGTCTTTAATCCTGTTAACAATTCCTTAAAATCCTTAAGTTAAATATTTAATTAGGGCTTGCTGAAAAAGTCAAAAAACGAAAGAAATGTGGGTTAGGGAAGTATAAACTGAAAAAGCAGAGATAACTTATACTTATGATGAGAAGTCAAAATACGAATTTTGTTTAATCTA
>JAYKJI010000371.1:0-11199 GCA_035285405.1 Snowella sp.
TAGATTAAACAAAATTCGTATTTTGACTTCTCATCATAAGTATAAGTTATCTCTGCTTTTTCAGTTTATACTTCCCTAACCCACATTTCTTTCGTTTTTTGACTTTTTCAGCAAGCCCTAATTATTAGTGAATAAAAAGCGATCACGGGTGAAAGCAATCAAAAGGAAAGCCCCTATTAATAAGCCCCTTTACCAAATAAAACTAAACGAGCCGTTTCCACTAAGATATCCAGATCAAGATTCAGAGACCAATTATCAATATAGTAAAGATCTAAACGGGCCACATCATTAAAATCACCAATATCCGATCGCCCCGAAATTTGCCAAAGTCCCGTAATCCCAGGCATCACCTGATGACGAATATGGTGCCAAGCATCAAAATGTTCCACATCCCGAATCGGTAATGGTCGCGGGCCAACCAAACTCATCTCCCCAAATAACACATTAAACAACTGAGGAATTTCATCCAAACTCGTATGCCGTAAAAAATGGCCAATGGGAATAATGCGAGGATCATGTTTCAGTTTAAACATTACTCCATCTGAACTTTCATTATTTCTCTCTAATTCAGCTTGTCGTTGGGGCGCATCAATAATCATCGTCCGAAACTTCCACATCATAAAAACTTTGCCCTGTAATCCCACTCGTTCCTGCCGAAAAAAGGCTGGCCCTGGAGATGAACAACGAATCGCGATCGCCACGCCTAAAAACAACGGAGAAAGGAGAATCACCCCCAATAAAGCCGCTATAAAATCACAACCTCGCTTGATCCGATAATCCAAGCCCACTAATAAAGGCATTTCTACCCGCAAAGTAGGCAGACCCGCAAAAATTTCAGGCATTCCCCGACGATAGAGAATATCTCGACTAGAAGGCAACAATCGTAACGCAATTCCCGATCGCCGTAAGTGCCAATAAAGACTAGACGCTAAATTCGTTTTCGGCAAATCTTCGGCTAAAACTTCAACCGCTCCCGACTCAACAATGGTTTTCCAGGTATGTTCATTATGGGCCATCGTCGCAAAGGCCACCCCTACCACCCGATAATTAGAACGATCCTTTAAAATACGGGTTAACGCCTTTAAACGAGCCGCCGGCGCAATAATAAACACAGGAGTAGGAGCCTGACGACGTTGCAATTGTCCCACAATTAAAGTGGTCAATAAACGAAAACCGATCACAAACAGTAAACTCCCTCCCCAAGCCGCAAAAAACAGCGATCGGGGCGGATCAATGGTAGGATCATAGAAATAATTCAGCACTAGGGAAGTCAAATAAACCAGACTAATCAGTTGCAATAAGCGAATATAGTTATGACTACGGGCTGTTGGACTATAAACCCCTCCATAGGCGAAAAAAAGAATCGTCATGGCCGCAAAACACCAAAATAAACTCGGCAATCCTAACCATACCCACCAAATTAACTGGGGCGGTGGGGCAGCATAGAAATGATTAAGATCACGAGCAAATTGCCAAGCCAGAGCTAGGGCGATTAAATCTCCTAACAGCAAAATTCCTACCCTTAACCATTGCCGATTACTCAAATTGATACGACCAAAGGATTGAGGGGCGCGAATATCTGACAAAAGGGGCGAAAATTGCTTAACCAGTTTTTTCATGGTCATTGAGTGAGGAGAAAGGGTTAGCGTTTAAGCTGACTTGTTAGCCATTGCCAACCAAAGAGCAGGACAAAAGTGGGATTATGGAAAAGATAGCGTCGCCATAAACGTCTCGGTTCCGCCCCAAGTCGATAGAGCCATTCTAAGCCCCGACTCATCATCCAGCGAGGAGCCTGGGATACCATGCCACTATGAAAATTAAAGGCAGCCCCCACACCAATCATGACAACTGCTAATTTACCCTGCTGTCGTGCCATCCATTCTTCTTGTTTGGGACAGCCTAAACCCACTAACACAAGGGAGGCTCCTGAAGATTGAATTTTTTCCCGAATTTCCGCTTCTTCTGCTGAGGTTAAAGCACGAAAGGGTGGGGCATAGTAACCAGCGATCGCCAGGTGAGGATAACGATTTTGTAAGATGGGGATTAGGGTTTCCAAAAGGGCTTCCGTGCCACCATAAAGAAAAAGTGGTAGTTGGTATTGGGCCGCCCGTTCACACCAGGCCAACATTAAATCAGGGCCATAAACCCTCGTCGCTTGTTTAATTCCCAATAATCGCAGTCCCCAAACCAAAGGCATTCCATCCGGTGTCACCAACGCAGCCTGATTAATAACAGCTTGATAGTTACGATTCCAGTAACCCGTCATCACCACATGGACATTGGCGGCCACGACATAACAGGAACGCTTTTCCCTGATCCATTCCTGTAAGCGATCGCAGGCATCCTGGTAACTCGTAGCATCAATACGGGTTCCTAAAATAGTTTGATGTTCTAAGCTCGACTCTAGCACCCCTTTTCCTAGACTCATTATTTCGTTAACAAGCTAGTCTCCATTCATCTCCTGTTTTAACAATAACGGGCCAAGGGAACAGAAAGACTTTTTTCTTCCCAGTCTCCCAGTCTCCCCAGGCTCCCCAGTCCCCTAATCTAATCCCTACTTACTCTTCCCCAACTCCTGGGAACGACGACAAGCGGCTCTAACGGCTTCAATCATGGCCGATCGCAGACTCATTTTCTCTAAAACGGTCACGCCTGCAATGGTGGTTCCGCCTGGACTCGTGACTTGATCCTTTAATTCTGCCGGATGAAGATGGGTTTCCTGTAGCAATTGGGCCGTTCCTAATACCGTCTGGATAGCCAATTGATAGGCGATCGCCCTGGGCAAACCGGACGCAACTCCCCCATCAGCCAAACCTTCAATGATCATCGCCACATAGGCTGGCCCCGATCCCGATAGCCCTGTCACCGCATCCATTAGAGATTCTGGCACTTCTACTACCTGACCCACCGCCGCAAAAATTGATTTCGCAATCGTCAGATGATAGACCTCGACCAATTTGCCAACGGCGATCGCGGTCATACCGGCCCCCACTGTTGCTGGCGTATTAGGCATCGCTCGAATAATTGGATGTTCGGGAAATCCGAAATCTAACCGACTAATGGGAACCCCCGCTAACACTGAAATAACCAAAGGTTTCTGTTGATTACCGGCTAAACCCGCCACTACCCGCTCTAATACCTGGGGTTTAATGGCGAGAAGCAAAATTTCAGAGGCATTGGCTGCTTCCTGATTATCAGCTGTCACTTGTACACCATAGGTCTGACGTAAAAAATCACGGCGACTGGTTTGGGGATCACTCACCATCACTCGCTCTGCCGGATAGATTTGTTGATGCAA
Organism: Snowella sp.; assembly: GCA_035285405.1. Taxonomy (GTDB): domain Bacteria; phylum Cyanobacteriota; class Cyanobacteriia; order Cyanobacteriales; family Microcystaceae; genus Woronichinia. The sequence continues at coordinate 3,299 of JAYKJI010000371.1, forward strand.
TAAACGGGACAAAATGGCCTCTGCCATCACGCCACCGCCAATAATACCCAGTTGAATAGACACAAACGAAACCAAACTAATTGTGGTGGCCACTATAAACAATGCGCCCTAAAATCTAGTTTAAAGCGCATCCTCTCCTCTGATCGGAGACTCAAAAAATCTTAACGACAAATCTCTCTTACTGAGCTAAACGACTTGCATCTAAGCCCCAGGTGGAAGTCGGTACAGTCGTGCGAGCGGGAGAAGATGAGTTTTCCGGCAAATCGTAAACAGTGCCGGCCAAAGTGCTAACTTTCACACAACTCGGCGTGAACAGAAAAATACTTTCACCAATCCGTTCTTGATGACCATCAATGGCATAGGTTCCCCCCGCCACAAAATCGACGGCTCTCTGGGCCTCTTCGGGATCCATGACATTGAGATTCAACACAACAGACTTACGTTCCCGCAGGGTTTGAATGACCTGGGGCATTTCTTCAAAGGAATGGGGTTCTACCACCACTACCTCGGCGACGCTATTGCTAATTCCTGGCATTCCAATCACGTTATTTCTCGTTCCTGTTCCCATACTGGGTTCATTAGTTAACTGTAAGGTTTCTCGATTAGAGCGACGAGTATTGGGAATTTCTTCGGTTAAGGGAGGAGGGGTTATCGGCTTTTGGGCCTGTTGCCAATTCATCTCCTCGTACTCTTCCTCGTATTCATCATGTTCGCTAATGCCAACAAAGTCTTTTAATTTGTTCAAAATCATAGTTGTCCATTTCCTGATAGAGGGGGAATTAAATCTCAAAAAAGTACGCAGTTAGCCAGGAAAACAAGGTGGTACACCAAACGTTAGCACAGAAAAGACCAAAATAACACAGCAAAATTAGATGAAGTGCTCTGGTGCTCTAGGGGTTCGTTCTGTTTTCTCCAGCTTGAGCCAACCTAGGGAAGATGAGCCAAAGGGCAGCTATCTACTTAATATAGCTAAATATAGCAAGGAAGAAATTCTTTTCATTAGTCGAAACGATAGTCACGGAAGTTCCCAAGAAATTGTGGAATTTTGGCGGATATTCTTAATTTTGCCTACGGAAAATCTTTGTCCCCCTGTAAAGATTGTTTTTTCAGATAGTTATCCCTATAGATCACTCTATGGGATTGAGTCACTAGATTCTCGATCGCCGAATATTATCCTTCCCAAACGAATCATGGTAGCTCCAGCCGCGATCGCCTCAAGGTAATCATCGGACATTCCCATAGAGAGTTCTGTAAAACACAGCGAGGTTTTCTGGGAGAGGCTCTGGCTCAATTCTTGAGTTGCCTGAAAGGTTGTTAATCGTTGTTCTGGGGTTAGACCTAGGGGAAGAATCGTCATTAAACCTTGAATGTTTAAATGCTGGCAGTCAGCTAAAGCGGCTAGATCTGCTTCCAGTTCCGGGACTGACCATCCCTGTTTATTCGCATCCGGCAGCATTTTAACCTGCAAACAGATACGCGGTTTTTGAGGTAAATCAGTGGCTAAACGATCCAGGCGTTGAGCGATCGCCAAATGGTGAACTGAGTGAATCCAGGTGAAAGTCTCTAAAATTTTGCGGGCCTTATTAGCTTGGAGACTACCAATGAAATGCCAACAAATATCATCAAGATCAGACAACATTGCAAGTTTTGGCAAAGCTTCCTGAAGGCGACTCTCTGCAAAATCCCGAATGCCCGCCTCATAGGCCAAGCGTATGTTCTCAACGGAAACAGTTTTACTGACCGCAATCAGTCGAATCTGGGACGGTAAAGACTGGCGCAACTGGGCGATACGGTTACTCAGGGTCATTATGGGTTGATTCTAAAGGTTAGCCAATGATTTCAAGATGATCTCACTACAAGAAGGAAAATCGAGATCTGAAGCCCAAGCAGTCTTTCTTTAAAAGGTATTTTTGTGAAGGGTAAATAACACCTGATAAGCTTGAGTCTCACCATTTCGTCGTAGCCAACGCAGGCGATTTTCCACCATGAGTTTGGCATCGGCACGAGTAATCGGTTCAAAAATAGTTTTGCTTGCCGTCGTCGCCACTAAAAAAAACAGACGTTGGGCATAAAGCGTCGTAAAAATCTCCTGATTTTCCTCTAAGAGACAAACCCGGTACAATAGTCCAAAGGTGGGATGGTTGAGGTAAGTTTCGTTGCTCATTCAGTTTCCCGCTTGACAGCTCGATCTCAATCAGAGATAAAGCATACATCTCCAGTAAGCCATATTATCCTGTATAGGGTCACTCTTTTCAGGATTCCTAGGAGTTACCTCTATCCGGCAGAGAAACTTATAAATCAGTAAGTATATCTGTAAGTATAGAGCCATAACCACAAAAGTAGTTTATTTATTCGTTGTCAATACTAGACCACAATAGTGAGCATTTTCCAGAATTCTAGCCTGACTCAAAAAATTATCTACCGAAAATTCCTGTCCCATGTTATACCTTCATATAATGCAGTCCTTAGTAATTAAGTACATAAAAATTAATCGGGAAATATGTCAGATCCGAAGCCTAGTACTATTAATTTTGGTCAAACACCGCTCCTAGAAAATCCGTTGATTCGTTCACAGGAACAGTTTGACGATGATGATGAGGAATTGGATCTGCGACATCTCTTTCGAGTTATTCGGCGCAGGGGATGGTTAATGGCGATTGTGGGCCTAAGCGTTAGTGGTTTGGTCGGATTCAAATTGTTCAAGCAACCCCCTGTTTATAAGGAATCTTTTCAACTCTTAGTTCAGCCACCCACAGTGGATATTACCAATCCTTTAGCCGGTGCAGCCCAATTAGCCAGTGGTTTCGGAGTCCCTAATCGAGATGTATCGTACTTTGAGACACAAATTCAGGTGATGCAAAGTAATAAGCTGTTATCTCCAGTGTTAGCAGAAGTTAAAAAGCAAAAGCAATTTTTTAACGATCCAGAAGAACTTGATGAATTTACACTGGATAAATTTTTAAAAAACTTACAGATAAAACAGTCTAAGGACACACAAGTCATAGAAGTTAGTTATAAAGACCTGTCTCCACAATTGGTTAAGTTTGTGCTTGAGAAACTGGCTTCAGCCTATTTAAGCTATACGATCGCCGATCAAAATGCACAGTCGGAACAAAAACTATTTTTTATTGAAAGACAAATACCCATCATTCAAAAACAGCTTTCAGGATTGCAAAAGCAGTTGGAACAGTTTCGACTGAAAAATAATTTGATTGATCCTCAAAACCAAGGTGATGTAATTGCTAAAAGCTTAATTGAGGTGAATAAGGCTCAACAGGAAACTAATGCTCGGCTCAGAGACAGCATAGCACTTTATAATAATCTTCGCCAGCAATTAGGAATTGGGGAGCAGCAAGCGATCATTCTTAATGCCTTAACTGAATCTCCACGTTATATGGGTCTTTTAAATAAACTTAGAGAAATTGATACAAAACTAGCCTCTGCTTCGACCCGTTTCACGGATGAAAATACTGCTATTCAACAATTAAAAGCTGAACGAGAAAATCTAATTCCCTTAATTAAACAAGAAGCAGCAATCGCACTCAATGGTTTGCCAGTCAACCCCCAACAAGTTATTGATGGGTTTGTCTCTCCTAATACAATTCGCCAAAATTTGACTCAACAACTCCTCGCAACGACTAATCAAGTACGACAATTACAAGCCCGACAACAATCATTAGCGGTGAGTTCACAAGAGATTCGTCAACAAATTCAAAACTTGGCCCGCAGTGCAGGACGCTATGCTGATTTATCGGGACAAATTGAAATTGCCAATCAAAGTTTGGCCGCACTTCTAACGGCAAAACAAACTCTTGAAGTGGAGACGGCTAAAAGTTTTACCCCTTGGCGTTTAGTTTCTGATATTCATCTGCCAGAGAAACCAGAAAGTCAGTTAATCAGAAACATTTTGTTATCGTTATTGGCCGGATTAACAGCCGGTGGTGCTGCCGGTTTATTAGCAGAAAGTTTAGACCGTACTTTCCATACACCAGAGGAACTGACAGAAGAAACGGGTCTGAACGTTTTAGGAACAATTCCCTATCAATCTAGCCTCTTTGGTTTCAGAAAAAGACCCAGAGCAATCAAAATATCACAACAAAATATTCCTCAGTGGACTGCTTTTCTAGAAGCGTATTCTTTTCTCTATACGAATCTCTTTTTTATTCGGGAAAGAAATCCTTGGCGATCTTTATTAGTTAGCTCTTCAGTCCCCAATGAGGGCAAGTCCACCACTTCTTTCTATATTGCTCAAGCCGCAGCCAATATGGGACAACGTGTCTTATTAGTCGATGGCGATCGCTATTTTCCCCAACAAGAAAAGTGGGCTGAACTAGCAAAAATGGGAAATATCCAAAAGAATGAAATCTCTGAACAGATGTTACTGAATGATATGGATGAAAGTAATTTCACTCAAAACAGTAGCATTGCTCCCATTAAATTAGCTTATAATCTTGATGTATTAGTCTCTGACCAAAAAGCACTTAATCCGGCTGAATTGGTAACGGGCAGAAGCCTTCATCAAATGATCAACTATTGGAAACCTCAATACGATGTTATTATCATTGATGCACCACCCCTATTAGGACTATCGGATACCAAATTGTTAGCAAGTCAAGCTGATGGTGTTCTACTTGTTGTCCGCCTAGATCAAACCAGTCGGGATTTAGTTAAAGAGTCAATCCTGGAATTAAAAATTTCTAACATCAAAGTTTTGGGTGTGATTGCTAATTGTGCAAAACATGCTAACCGTCGAGATTACTACTATTACAACTATTATCGTCAGTCTAAAGGGCTTGCCCAATTGAATTCCCCTAGCCCAGCAGAAAACTTGATTCAGAAAAACTAAAACATTACTGATTGGGGATACGAGACAATAACTGAGCAATGTCTGGATCGTAAATCCGTAGGTAGTTCCAATAGTTGCTAAATACCGATTCTACATAACCCTTGGTTTCAGAAAAGGGAATTTTTTCTACAAAACCATCAGGATCACTGCCTTGATATTGCTGTAACCATTTAGCGACATTCCCTGGCCCCGCATTATAACTAGCCACGGCAAGGACAGAATTATTACTATAGGTTTTGTGGGTGTGATCAAAGTACCAAGTTCCTAAGTTAACATTGTCACTAGGATTGCTTAAGACATAGTTCTTTAGCTTAATTTGGGGCGCAATCCAAGCCGCTGTTGAGGGCATAACTTGCATTAATCCGGTGGCTCCGACGGGAGATTTGATATCCTTTTCAAAGCGAGATTCCTGGCGAATTAGGGCTGTGACTAAAAAGGGATTCAGTTGGCGTTTTTGGGACCAACTAAAAATTAGAGATTGATAGGGAAAGGGAAATAAGGCTTGCCAATATTCAGGGGTTTGTCGCAGCGATCGCCAAATTTTTGCCTGCTCAGGATCGGCCGGGTTGCGAAGATCTAAAATCTGGTTAATACCAGCCAAATATTGGTTTTGACTAATTTTTAAGAGGGCATCCGTAAAGGACTCTTCTACGGTTAAGGGACGTTTCACCTGGGAATCCTGGGATTGATTGATCTCAGCGTCAAATAAGGCGATCGCATCTCGATCCTGTCCCAGTTGATAAAGCTCTTTAAAAGTAGCGGAACCAGCCGGAGGAAGAGGACGTAATTTTGTGGCAGTAACCGGAGGATTCAGAAAACGAACCGTATTAAAATCTCCCACTTGCCAACCTAGTAACACGGCTGAACGCCAGGCATAGTAGGACTGGGGATAACGAGCTAAAACATTTTCAAAGGCAGCCTTGGCATCCTCTGGACGATTTAATTGTTGGGCCCATTTCCCGATCCAAAAGATAGCTTTTGGGGCTTCCGTACTATCGGGGTTCTGTTGAGATAACTCCTGCGCCCACTGCCAAGCCTGGGATAAATCCCCCGCATCTGCCAATTGACGAGCCATTCGCCAACGGTATTGAGCCGCCGCATCGGAATTGGAATATTGTTTGAGCAGAGTTTGCAAGGCTTGATTGGCCGTCGCCGCATCAATCGAGGCTAATAAATTAGCTTTTTGCAAGAGGGCATCGGGAGCTTGATTCGGAAAACGTTGGATAAGTTGATCTAAATAGGCTGCCCCTTCCCTAGCGGGAACTAAAGTGGCAAGACGTTTTAAGGCTTTGGGCGCATCTTCATGATCTGGATACTTTTGCAGGAATAACTGATAGTTCTGAATCGCTTCGGCTTTTTTATCTTTGATTTGTTGCGATCGCGCTAAACGATAAAGATTTTGGGCATTGTCTGGAGCTTTACCGTAGGCTAACAGGGCCTGATCAAAATTACGTTCTTGCCAAAAACTGGCTCCAATGGCTTGCCAATCTTCTGGCGTTAATTCGGTTTTATATTTTTTGAGAAGTTGATCCCGAACGGGGTTTGTTTTTGGATTCTCAGGAGCCGATCGCATAATTTGACTCATGAGAGCTAAGGATTTCGGCTCTTTTTTGAGTTTCTGAAGCAAAATATCTAAAGTACGGGGATGGTTCGGATAATCTGCGATCGCCTGCTCCCAGTATTTCGAGTCAGATTTGCCCAATAGATAAAGAGCTTCTACTGCGACAGGAGAATGAGGATATTTTTGGAGAATTTCTTGCCAGGTTTCATTGGCTTTAATTTTTTCGTTGGATAGTTCGTAACCTCGGCCCCGTTTGAGGAGAATATAGGGGGCAAGAACAGGGTATTCATTTTCGAGATTTTCTAATAATTGTACGGCGGGGCCCCCTTCAAACTGCTTTAACCGATCATTGGCTAATAAATATCTGGCTCGACTACGATCTAAGCTCTGATCCGGTTGGGTGGCGATCGCTTGTAGTTTGGCATCCCTCGCAGTATCGGTTTGATCCACCAGCTTTAACACATCCGATGCCTGGGTTTGTTCTTGCTCAAAACTTTTAAGTTGTTGGGACTGCTGCCACTGTTCTAAGCCATCCAGGACCTTGGGTAACCAAAGTAATCCGCTCCCTAACAGCGTAATCAGTAGGCCACCACCGATCAGCCATAATTTAGGGATTTTGGGTAAAAATGATTTAGCTGGCTCCACGGCAGGAGAAATATTATCAGCCGTCGCGGAAGGAGGAGGGGGAGCAGATGGCTCAACGAACTGTTTTTCGCGTAAAAACTTAGGTAAGTCAGGGATAACGGTGGGTTTCTGGGGCGATTTGTCTGGGGATTTCGGTGCTGATGTTTCTGGGGCAAGGTCTGGACGATTTAGCGTTTCCGAAGAAAGAAGCGTTTGCTCTGCGGGGAATTCTGCCTCTGTAGAAGCCGTCGGAACCATTTCAGAGGACTGCTCCTGAAGGGATTCTTTGTTATCGTTGAGAGGATCTGGATCTTGAACCTGTAAATCTTTGAGCATATCCAATGTTATTGCCGAATCTAGCTTACTATTATCAGGGTTATCCAGTCTTTTTAGGCATTTCTTTTTGAGCTATGAAGGTTGTGATTACTGGAATAGGTTTGCGTTCTGCTTTCGGAAATTTAACCGAGAGTTGGCAAGCTCTCCTCCAAGGCAAATCGGCACTGAACTGGCACCAGCCCTTTCCCAACTTCGCGCCAATTCCCCTGGGTTTAATGGCCAGCTTGCCTAGTACCTTACCTCCCCTGGTTACAGCGATCGCCCAGGAGGCAATCCAGGATGCTCAATTAGTTGCACCGTTAGAAGATTGCGGCGTGGTGGTTGGTTCCAGTCGAGGTTGTCAAGGTATTTGGGAACAATGGGCCAGTTTAAAGCAACCAGTTATAGAAAATTGGCTGGAAACCCTACCTCACCAAGCTTCTCTTTTAACGGCTGATCAGATCGGTCAAGCAGAACTGGTTTTATCGCCAATGGCAGCCTGTGCAACCGGAATCTGGGCGATCGCCCAGGGCTGTCAATTAATTCAACAAGGTC
>JAYKJI010000372.1:0-22107 GCA_035285405.1 Snowella sp.
AAGGTGTATAAATCACAGTCGCACTTTGCTGTCGAGGGTTTTGATAGCTGTCTTGCCATTGGAGTTTGTCAGGAGAATTCTGTCTGGTTAACATATCTTTATGCTTTTGTCAATGCGTAACTTCTACCTTACCGAAACAACTTATCGATCTTGGGAACCAGAAATCCTACCCTTGAAGGCAATGTAAGACCAAAAGAATTACGAAGTACTGGAGGTTGTTGAATTGGAAAGCTCTAGTTGTATCACTCAACTGATCGGTGTAAGGTATTTTAGCGCATGGTGACAAATTCCTCGGCAGAGGTGGGATGAATGCCCACAGTGGCATCGAAGTCAGCTTTTCTGGCTCCCATTTTGACCGCGATCGCTATTCCTTGAATAATTTCCCCTGCATGATCTCCCACCATGTGGGCCCCTAAAACCCGATCGCTTTCCTGATGGACAATTAACTTCATTAGGGTTTTGTCGTCTCCATTGGGCAGAACATAATACATGGGACGAAACTTACTGCGATAGACCTTAATGGCTGCTTCTCCATATTTAGCGATCGCCTGGGCTTCTGTTAACCCCACTGTTCCAGCTTCTGGGGTAGTAAACACGGCAGAAGGAACATTTTCGTGGCTCATTAGACGGGGTTTACCGCCAAATTCTGTATCGGCAAAGGCCCGACCTTCATTAATGGCTACTGGTGTTAAGTTAATCCGACTAGTACAATCTCCCACTGCATAAATATTAGCTTGGGAAGTGCAACTAAAATCATCAACGGCGATCGCGCCATTTTGAACGGTTACGCCGGCCAAATCTAATCCCAGCCCTTCCAGTTTCGCTTTACGGCCAGTGGCAGCTAAGGCCAAAGCATTAGCAATCACCAATTCTTCCGTTTGGCCCTGATGATCCAGTTGCAATGTTAACTCTGATTCTATTTTGGTAATGGCTACAGGTTGACGATGGGTCAGAATGCGAATTCCCTGACGTTCCATTGCGGTCTGGATTTCTTCCCGAATATCATCGTCAAAACCACGCAAAATTTTATCTCGACGAATAATTTGAGTCACTTGCACCCCTAGACGGTGCATAACACAGGCGAACTCAACACCAATATAACCCGCACCAAAAATGACTAAATGTTGGGGTAATTCAGGTAAGTGAAAAAGATGATCTGAAACTAATAAATGTTCTGAGCCTGGAATATTGGGTTTCACTGGCTGGCCACCCACCGCAATTAAAATTCGATCCGCCGTAATTCTTTGGCCAGCAATTTCTAGGGTATGGGGATCCAGGAAACGAGCAAAACCCGATAGTAGCTTAACCTCAGAATTATCTAACATACGTTGATAAATCCCATTAAGGCGATCCACTTCTTTATTGACATCCGTAATTAAGGCTTTCCAGTCACAGTGGCTTGAAATTTGACTCCAACCATAGCCGGGAGCTTCTGTAAACTGGTCAGCGAAACGGGAAGCATAGACGAGTAATTTTTTGGGCACACAACCTCGATTCACGCAGGTTCCCCCTAATCGATCTGCTTCTGCAATGCCCACTTTAGCACCGTACTCTGCTGCTCGACGAGCCGTAGCAATTCCCCCTGAACCAGCCCCAATGACAAATAGGTCAAAATCAAAAGACATAATTAACTAGATGGATAAGGTGTATATAATTGCTGTTACTGAAACTTGTCTTTAATAATAGCTTTTTCTTCAGAGGTTAGTCCATAAAGTTAATAAATAATTTCATTGATTAGGCGATCGCCGTATCAGAATTTTTGTTGATTTTGTAAATTTTCAAGATCAGCTAAGTCCTGAAAACGACCAGAGGCCAATTTGTTTTTTTTGAGATTATCAAGATTGATAAAGTTGACTACAATATCGCCCAACAATACCTCTGTCCTTGAATTATAGCAGGTTTGAAAATCAACACCATCAGGCGTTGTAATTAGGTCAATACGGTTGGGAGGGTAGCCAAGTTGGATAACTTGATCAAGTTGGATAACTTGATCTAGAGATTGAAAATCATGAATAGCAACTGCATAACCACCAATTACCAGATGTTTAACTTGGTTTTCGTTTAATAATTGTATAAACTCTTTGAAGTCTTAGTTGAGCATTATATTTATATTTGATGATATTCTTGACGAATTTGTTCTAGGGCTTCTAGGCGTTTTTGAGGTGGTTGATTTTGCCAGTATTCAAAATCATTTGTTTTTTGTTGTTTGGTTGTTTTATGAATGATTTTTTCCATAGTTGTTTTATTTCGGCTGCAAAGAGTTTTCAATGATTGCTTTTTCTTCCGGGGTTAGGCCGTAGAGTTGATAAACCATTTCATCAATTAGGCGATCGCAGTTTTTAAGTTGGGTTTTAAGGGGCATTAGGGTATTGATGCTATTTTGATATTCGGTTTTGATGCGGGTATGGTCTTGGCGAGAACTGGGATCAATTTTGATTAATTTTTTATTTTGGTTAAGAATGGTAATTAAGCCGTCAAGGTCGAGGGCTGGCTCAAGGCTGGTTTGTTTAGCATAATCACCGAGATAGTTTTGAATTTTGCTTTTATTTTTAAGATTGGCAATGGGACAACCAATTAAACTTTCTAACCATTCTAAAAAGCCTTTAATTTCGGTTTGTTTTTGTTGATTGAGGGCAATCATTTGTTCAGCAAGGTAGGCTAAAAAGTTGTGGATGATATCGGCTTCTTCGGGTTGTTGGTTTAAGTGTTGTTGGCATTTGGAAAGAATGGGTGCAAGATCACTATTATTTTGATGATTTTGGTAAAGATTAACTAAGTTTTCTAGTCCCTGTTGACGGCGATCGCTTTTTGTCGTGAAGTTAATTTTAGGAATGGGCAAAGCATCTATTTCTGAAGTGCTTACATGATTATTTGTACTTGTTAACCTAAACCTCCACTCTAGGAGACGAGAATTCAAAATTGCCAATAAAGCAAAAGCATCAGTAGTATTTGTAATCAAAAAATATGAAATACTATCAAAGCAGTATGAAGGAGTGGGTAAAGGAGTGAAAATAAGACGTTTCCAATTATCAAGAGCCGCGTTGCGCTGGTATCCAATTCGAGAACAAAGAGTATGAGTTGATTTTTCTCCACTAATTTTTTGATTATAATCTTGCAAGTTAAGATACTTTGGTGCGCCTTGTTTTGGCTCATCAATAAATTCATATCTTTGAATATTCCCACCACGTAATATTCGATGACCATCTTTAGGATTTAAGCTAATTAAATTTGCCATCGTTGTTTCATTAATTTCACCTTGATAGTTTGGGCAAATATTCTTCATCTTTTGCATTTTAGATGACGGTATAAATTTCTTAAGAATTTTACTTTTATTTTCAGAGAATGTGAGGGGTATTGAGAAACTTATATCATCTAACATTTCAATTTCTGATAATGTCAATGAAAATTGACTAGAAACTTCTTCAAGAAGATTACCATCATGAACTGTAATGTTAATAAGTTGATCAAAAATATTATTTTTTAAGAAGATAATACAAGTAGGAAGCTTTGCCTCTTTAAATATTCTACGATTAGAATCATCTTTTTGAGGGAAAGCATTAATTTTAAATAGCCTAAAAGATTGTATTAAATATTTTCTGAGATTTGTTGCTTGTTGATCTGCTAAAAGCGACATAGGAATAATTAGACCTATGTAACTCTTGGTAGAGCCTAAATTTAATGTGCGACAAACAAAAAGTCGATATAAATCTAGTTTGCCACCAAGAGATTTTTTAAAAATTTCATTTGCTTGAATATATTTCATAAAATCCACTAAATTTTCTTTTCTTTCTTTTTCTGCTAAAACATCATAAGGAGGATTACCAACCACAGCATCAAAACCAGGATTTTCAGCCCAGTTTGCATTCTCTAAATCAACAAAAACCTCTGGAAACTCCAAATCCCAATGGAAAAAATGCTTTTCTTCATATAACCGATGAGAATCTTCCAAAACCTTTAAATCAGCTTCCTTCATTGAGGCTAGATCAGGATTAATTAACGCCGTTCCCAAACGTTCTAATAAATTTTTCGCCTGTTTCACTCCAAAAAACTGCGACACATAAATATCTAATAACTGCTTAAATGGTTTCGCCGCCACATCAAACTGTTTAAATAATCGCTCACTTTGTTCCACTTCCGCAAACGTCGCATCACTTAAAACACTCACGCCGCGCATAATTTCCGCCGCCCGCAACAAACCCACAAACGGCCCCGTTAACAAATTAAATTGCACCGTATTGCCATTTTTTTCCTGAGACATGGCCAACTCTGCTTCCCTGGCTGTTGTCCCAATTAAGGAATTACCACAACGCAAATGATGATCTAAAAAACTTAAGGGCGCACCAATCGTAAAGGAATGTAACCATAAACTGACCTTTGCCAATTCCACCGCCATCGAGTTTAAATCCACCCCATAAATACAGCGTTTCATAACAACCCGTTGTAATAATTGCGTCGGTTCCAAACGACTCGGATCCAGTTGAATCCCCTGAGAGCGTAAATTATCAATAATACTTTGACGCATCTGATCCAACATCTTTAAAATGGGATTATGGTCAGGATAACGGTTTAAAATTTGGATTAACTCATCCGTTAAAAAATCTACCGCCTCCACCAAAAAATGGCCACTGCCCATCGCAGGATCACAAACCTTAATATCTAACAAAATAGTTTGCGCTTGACGTTCCAATATTGCTAATGTTTTAGAAAGACCATTTAAAGTTTCTAAACTTAACGTCTTATTTTTCCTTTGCTGCTGTAATTGCTCAATCTCCCCCATTAACCCCTTAAATTGCTGCTCCCGTTCCGTCAAAATTGGCTTCAAGGTATGACTGACAATATACTTAACAACATAATCAGGCGTATAATAAGATCCTGAAGCTTTGCGATCGCCCTTATCATTTTCTAAATGGACTTGACCCGTTTCTGCATCATCAATAATCAGACGATATTCTAATAAACCTTCATAAATAGAGCCTAATTGTCGCACCCCCAAAAAACTATAATCAATTGCTTGACCCTCAAATCGAGCTAACTTATCAATCACAGGAGCCAAAATTGTATCTGGCAACTGATAACTTAATAAAAAATGATTGGGTTGATTAGAAGCAAGAGAGCCTTCAAAATGAAATAAACCACCATTATAGCGAGGAACCCCTAACGACGTATCACCTTGATCAATGGTTTTAAATAACTCAATTAATTCTTGATAAATAAAAGACTTAGAACTAAAAGCCCTTTTCTGATCTATTTTAATCGCAATCTCCTGAGCCAGGGTAATTAAACTATAACTGCGATAATCCCGATCCATCGGTAATAAATTCCGCGCTTCTGCATAAAATAAAAACAACAACTTATACAAAAATGATAACGTTGCCTCATAAACCAGACTCGCTTTAACCGCTTGCCCTGACTGTGTGATCTGAGCTACAAATCCTCCCGCCAACTGGGAAAAAATTTGCTCAAACACTAAACTTTTTAACTCATTACCAACCCTGGTGGCATAGGTTGCACTGCCTTCTCTGACCCGCTCTAAAAAATTCTTGCCTTGACTATCTGCTTCCAAAGCCTCCCGTCGAAAAAATAACCAAAAATATTTAAATCGCGCTAAATCGTCTGATTCTAATAATTCCACTAAATCAATCGGATAAAATTCCGTTGCTGTCGAAGAAGCTAACCGATAATATAACCGCCATTCCCGCCCGTTAGTTAAAATACCCCAATTAACCCCAGTACCAATTAAATAACTGGCAATCTGAAAGGACGGATTTGTATTTTTATAAATATCTCGTTGATCATTACTGGAAACCTTGCTTAAAGGCCGCTCCCAATATTTAGCCTCCGCGATCGCTACCACCTGACGATAAAAAACCGACTCATTATTTTGTTCAGAATAAGCAGCTGATTTCTGGGCTGGATCAGCAAACAAAGCATAATCAGGCCGTTCAGCCCGTCCTTTTCCCTTCGTGATCGTCTGGGGAATATAACTAAACCCTAAAATCTCTAGAGCCGGTTTAATAAACTCCTCCTCCGTTTGAGCTTCATTCAAACTAGATAAAAGCTCTTTTTTGGCTAAATATAAACTTTTTAGCCTCTCAAAAATAGGGCTAGGGTCTAACTGCCATTCAGGAGATTCAGGTAAATAAAACTCCAAATAATGACTGGAAAATAAAGGCTTATTGAGATTTTGAATGGTCATAACAATTATCTTTTTTCCCTACTCAGAACCCAGAATCAAGCGTCGCCCTGGTACTGAATGATCAACATTCTAGCGCAAGTCGGTTGACAGACAGATTAGTACATTCAGTTCTCTATCGGGAAAGCAAGGGAAGTGCTACCATCAAACCAAATTCTTCGCCATTGGCTCTACTCTGTTCAAGAGTTAAATTATAGCCATTATTGGTTTTTATCAATGTTTAAGGAGTTCTAATCTCAATGATTTTACCTGGCTCAACCGTGCGAGTTGTCAATCCTGATGACACTTATTATCGTTTTGAGGGCTTAGTGCAGCGCGTTAGTGATGGGAATGCCGCCGTCCTATTTGAAAATGGCAACTGGGACAAACTAGTCACCTTTCGTCTCCAGGAATTAGAAGCTGTTGTGCCCTTGGGCAAAAAATAAGTTTTTCAATACTATTTAACTGGCTCTAGGTTTGGGTCGTCTGAAGTTGACAAAGCTGGCAAACTCCAAAAAATTCTAGGGTGTGATAGTAAACCTTGAATTGATGAGAATGTTCTAAGCGATTTTCAAGCTCTCTCACGGGACATTCGGAAATCGCAATAGAGGCTCCACAATTCACGCAGGTCAAATGATGTTGATCCTGTTGGGTTAGGCTGTAAAGAGACTCTCCAGTCGTCAAAGTGCGGCATTGAATTGCCCCTTGCAGTTTTAAACCTTCTAAGGCACGATAGACAGTGGCAAGCCCAATGCTCTCCTGGCGTTGTCGTAATTCTAGATAGAGTTCCTGAGCCGAAACAGCGCGATGGAGGGTCTTTAGTAGGCAAAAAATACGCTCTTGAGAACGGGTTCGTTGGGCTTTCATTATCGAGAACTGTTTTGAATGAATTACTATCCTAATGTCTCAACAATACCAGTGTCGCATCTATGTTACTCTGCGCCCATCCGTCTTAGATCCTGCCGGAACCGCTATTCAGTCGGGTTTACAACAATTGGGATATCACGAGGTAGAGCAAGTCAGAATTGGGAAGTATATTGAGTTAAAGCTTCGGGCTGCTAATGAGGAGATAGCACGACAGAATTTAGATCAAATTTGCGATCAGTTATTAGCCAATACGGTGATTGAAAACTATCGTTTTGAGTTAACGCCGGTGGAGCAGGGAGTTGTAATAAGCTAATGAAATTTGGCATAGTTGTTTTTCCTGGCTCTAATTGCGATCGCGATGTGGAAATGGTAACGCGGGGAATTTTTAATCAACCAACCCGTTTTGTTTGGCATCAGGACTCGGATATTCAAGATCTGGATGTGGTAGTTCTCCCTGGTGGTTTCAGTTATGGAGATTATCTACGTTGTGGGGCGATCGCTCGTTTTTCGACCGTAATGCGCTCAGTGGTAGAACATGCCAATCAAGGCAAGTATGTATTGGGCATTTGTAATGGTTTTCAGATCCTAACGGAAGTGGGATTGCTGCCAGGAGCTTTAATTCGGAATCGAGATTTACATTTTATTTGCGATCGCGTTCCGATTAAAGTAGAACAAAATCATTCCCCCTGGACAAAGGCCTATCAAGCTCAACAGGTGATTACCCTGCCGATCGCTCACGGTGAGGGTCGCTATTTTGCTGAGGAAGATACCCTCAAATCCTTAGAAGATCAGCAACAAATTTTATTCCGCTACTGCACCTCTGGAGAAGATGGCACCGATGCCGCGAATCCCAACGGTTCTCTTCATAATATTGCCGGTATTATCAATTCAGCAGGTAACGTCTTAGGTATGATGCCCCACCCCGAACGGGCGGCCGATCCAATGCTTAAGGCGATCGATGGGCAAGGGGTATTTGCCAGTTTACTCTCCTAGACTGTCATGAATTTTAATTGAGCAGTAATCCTCATTGCCATTCCCGCAACAACTCTGTAAAAGTTGATATTTGTTGACAGTTTCCCGCTTAACCACATCCCACTTTTCTGAGTCTTTGCTAAGGTAGTGTTCAGAGGACTACAAAATTCACTTTAGCAAGCGTATGCGTACCATTTAATGATCGCTGTTTTCTAAAATCTTTTTCCTTATTTCTCGCTATTTGGGTTCCCCTTAGTCAGGAAATTCATTACAATAACAAAAGATTTTTGGTAACGGCGATCGCGCTCTCTAGAGCAAAAGGGCAAGTATTTAGTCATCCGGGTTGATTGAGCAAGGCTCAGTCATCAAGGTCTAAGTACGAGATTCTCTTTGGTTGGGCTCGTCAAATATCCAGCATCATTAAACATTAGGCAAATTCCCTCTACTGTCAGTCATTGCAGAAGATTAAGGGTTAACAGAATACTTGTTCTTGATTTCCGAAGGATTGTTGTCTAGAACCTTAGGAGGTTAAAACACACAAGTTTTCTGGTTCATTGCACAATTGTCAGATGCTATTGCAATTTAAACAACAGTAGTCCCCACTTTTTTGTCATCAGGGCTACAATCAATAAGGTCTTTTTGACTTGACCCCGATACCACTAGTAATTGTCGTCTCTGCTTGGTCTTTCGGACAGTGAAGATTCATCATCATCTTTCTTGCCAGAAAATCTAGGAGAAGAACTGTGGTCAGGGCATTGGATCTTTACAGTCAATTGACGTAAGTCAACATTAAACTTCCCCCTATATTGTTCTGTTTTGCACGAAAGGAGTAAGAGGAAAACGGCATGACTCAGGCTAATGAGCTACTAACAATGACCACCGAGATTGTAATGGAATTAGACCTCGACATTATCGAGATTGATGTTGATTTCGATGAAGATAGTCTAGATGACCTAGACGACTCAGTTCTCATTGAACCTGATGGCAAAAAACCCAGGAAAGTTACTGCTTCTCGCCGTCGTGATCCAAACAAGAAAAAGCCCTATACCGAAGACTCCATTCGGATTTATTTACAGGAAATTGGCCGCATACGCCTATTGCGAGCCGAAGAAGAAATTGAACTCGCACGCCAAATTGCTGATCTCCTCCATTTAGAATTGATTCGGGAAGATCTGTGTAAGCAGTTAAAGCGAGAGCCGCATGATCGGGAGTGGGGTAAGCAGGTCTGGAAAATTGAACACACCAAACAATTACTGGTTGAAAAGAATAAACGAGAACCGAAGAAGTCTGATATTGCCAATTATTTAGCCGAGAATCAGGTTGACCTAGAAGAAAGTTGGAACTTTCAAGCTGATAAGAATTTTTCTACTTTTCGCCGCCGTCTTTATTTAGACCGCAAAGCCAAGGATAAGATGGTGCAGTCGAACCTCCGTTTAGTGGTATCGATCGCCAAAAAGTATATGAATCGGGGGTTATCGTTTCAGGACTTGATTCAAGAAGGCTCTTTAGGTTTGATCCGCGCCGCTGAAAAGTTTGATCACGAAAAGGGTTATAAGTTTTCTACCTATGCTACCTGGTGGATTCGTCAGGCTATTACCAGGGCGATCGCCGATCAATCCCGCACCATTCGTCTCCCTGTTCACCTCTACGAAACCATTTCCCGCATCAAGAAAACCACCAAAATTCTTTCCCAGGAAATGCACCGCAAACCCACGGAGGAAGAAATTGCAGATCGGATGGAAATGACCATTGAAAAATTACGGTTTATTGCCAAGTCTGCCCAATTACCGATTTCCCTGGAAACACCGATTGGCAAAGAAGAAGATTCCCGTTTGGGGGACTTTATCGAAGCAGATGGTGAAACCCCAGAGGATGAAGTAGCGAAAAATCTGTTACGAGAAGATCTGGAAAATGTGCTAGATACCCTCAGTCCCCGTGAACGGGATGTGTTGCGTTTACGCTACGGTTTAGATGATGGTCGGATGAAGACCCTAGAAGAAATTGGTCAGATTTTTAACGTTACCCGTGAACGCATTCGTCAAATAGAAGCTAAGGCTTTGCGGAAATTACGACACCCCAATCGCAATAGTATTTTAAAAGAATACATTCGCTAGAATTTGATACTGAATAATGTCCCTGATCTTGTTCGGCTACGACGGGAATCAGGGCTTTACTTTTTCATTAATTTTAAGCATGGCAATTTAAGTATTAAAGGAAAAGGCGGGATTTATTGCCAACCCCCACTTGCTGTTTTAAGGTAATGACCTACGATTTTCAGTCCCTAGCTCATCAATACAAAACCACTCTCATGGACAATATTATTCCTTTTTGGAGTAATCATTCCCTGGATCATGAGCAAGGTGGCTATTTTACCTGTTTGGATCGCAACGGCAAAGTTTACGACACGGACAAATTTATTTGGTTACAAAACCGTCAAGTTTGGCTTTTTTCCCTTTTGTATGAACAACTGGAACCTCGTCCTGAATGGTTGGCGATCGCCCGACATGGAGCCGATTTTTTGGCCAAGTATGGTAGAGACAAAGAGGGAAATTGGTATTTTGCCCTAACGCGATCGGGTCAGCCCCTAGTCCAGCCCTATAATATTTTTTCCGATTGCTTTGCCGCGATGGCTTTTAGTAAATTCGCCCTTGTTTCCGGCGAAGCTTGGGCTAAGGAAATCGCGCTTCAAGCCTACCAAAATGTTTTACGGCGCAAGGATAATCCTAAAGGTCAATATAGTAAAACCTACCCTGGCACTCGTCCCCTCAAATCCTTAGCTGTCCCGATGATTTTGGCTAACCTGACCTTAGAAATGGCTTGGTTATTATCGCCAGCAACGCTGGATCAGGTTTTAGAGACAACCGTTCAAGAGGTCATGACCGACTTTTTCAATCCCGAACAGGGTTTAATGTATGAAAACGTCGCACCCGATGGTTCTCTAGCGGATTGTTTTGACGGTCGTTTACTCAATCCAGGTCATGGGATTGAAGCAATGTGGTTTGTGATGGATATTGCTCAACGCCGTCAGGATCAAGCTTTAATTGAAAAGGCAGTGAAGATCGTCTTGAATATTCTAGAGTTTTCCTGGGATCGAGAATACGGCGGTCTCTTTTACTTTTTGGATGCCCAGGGCCATCCCCCGCAACAATTGGAATGGGAGCAAAAACTGTGGTGGGTGCATTTAGAATCCTTGGTGGCCCTTGCCATGGGCTATCGACTTACCCAAAATCCTACCTGTTGGCATTGGTATGAGCGTTTGCACGACTATACCTGGTCAAAATTTGCTGATTCCCAAGACGGAGAATGGTTTGGTTATTTGAATCGTCGGGGTGAGGTTTTGTTAACCTTAAAAGGCGGCAAATGGAAAGGCTGTTTTCATGTTCCCAGGGCATTGTGGCTTTGTTGGCGTAATTTTGAACATTTAGCTCAATCTCAAATTGCTCAGTAGCAAAGTTTTTTCAGAAAAAGAGCATTTTTTGACGTTTAGTTCTGGCAAAGTCATTCTGGTGCTGCGAAATAAGCTACAATTATCGACTGTCCAATCTCAAACTATGTGCTAGTTAAGGGGGATATTATTGCTGAACAACTAAACCTGACTGTGAGTTTACGGGGAACTCGTACAGTTAGGGAGACTTACCAAACTTTTCACCTGACGGGCCAACTCGATGCTTTTTCTGAGCCAACCTTTCGCAAACTCGTCAGTGGTCATATAGGGGAAGGCCCAACCTCTGTCATACTGGATCTCTCCAAAATTGATTTTTTAGATAGTTCTGGTTTAGGAGCCTTGGTGCAATTAGCCAAGCAAGCCAAGAACCAGGGGGGAAGCTTACAAATTGTGACTAACTCCCGCGTTACCCAAACGGTAAAATTGGTGAGATTAGAAAAATTTCTTCCTTTACACAATAATGTAGAGGAAGCGATCGCCGCTCTCGCCTCCAGTTAAACGATATCAATCCTAGGGTCGCTGATAACTAGGGCAGATTAAGCAATTCCCAAGATCCTCTTCGAGCCGCTTATTTCTCAGATTTTTAGTTAGTATCTTGCCCTCAATTAAATCTTGCTTCATCGACGATGGTCGCCATGACTATTTTTGAGACTCATATTGCCTTGATGAAGTCGTCAGGGATAGAGGGACAGATACCCCTAGGACAACTTTCGCCAGGAGCCTTAGCCTATTTAGGGGATGCGGTCTTTGAACTCTATGTTCGTACTCATTTTTTATGGCCGCCCCAACGTTTAGCCAGTTATCATCAGCAGGTGGTGGCCCAGGTCAGAGCCGAAAGTCAGGCTGCGATGCTCCAGGGCTTGCTCCCCCATTTAACAGCTACGGAGCAGGATTGGGTTCGTCGTGGGCGGAATGCGGCCAATGGTTGTCCCCGTCGTCTTGCGCCAGAACTGTATCAGCAGGCTACTAGTTTAGAGACTCTATTTGGTTATCTCTATTTAGAGAATCCAGAGCGTCTCCACGAACTCCTAGAACTTTTAGCGATTTCTGGTTAATTTTTCGAGATTTTTTCTATTTTTAATTTCCCCATAACTAGCTGGTTGTAATTAAATAGAAAATAGATTTTGCACTTGATCCCCCCTGCCCCCCTTAATAAGCTGCCGTGTACACACAAGTTATAGAATCCCCCCTAGCCCCCCTTTGAAAGGGGGGAAACAGGCAAATTAAAGGTTTGAAGTCCCCCTTACCAAGGGGGATTTAGGGGGATAAAACCTAAAAGCGTGTCTTTTTTTCAAGATGTGTGTACGAAGTAGCTTAATAAGGGGGGTGCCCATAGACGGAGGGATCTTACAATTTTCAACGCCTAGCTACTTACCCCTTTGTCAATAGCATCAATACCATAATGGATAAACCTCGTCGAGATCAGAAGCCTGGTCGCAAGCCTGATCACAAGCCTTTTCGTAAATTTGATAGTAAGTTTGAGGGTAAATCTGAGGGTAAAAAACCAGAGAAGGTGGGCCAGTCAGGGGATCAAAATCACGCGAAACCCTCCCTTAGAAAAGGACGCTTCAGCAATCATCAGCCCTCTAGTCTTAAGCCCCATAACACGAAGGTAATTCTTCCTCGTCATGATCATCGTCCCGCCGAAGAGGAGGCTGCACCATCGGAAGAGAATGATCTTCTTTATGGTCGTCATGCTGTTTTGGCTGCCCTAGAAGGCGATCGCCAACTGAATCGTGTTTGGATTATTCCCCGTTTGTTTTATGACTCCCGTTTTCGGACCTTATTAGTCGAGGCCAAAGGCAAGGGAACGGTTATCGATGAAGTTGATAATTTTCGTCTCAATCAATTGACCCAAGGCGGTAATCACCAAGGCATTGCCGCTCAAATCGCGCCCTATCGTTATCGAGATCTAGATGAGTTAATCCAGCAGGCCAAAGCAAATGCGGTGGATCCCGTACTGGTGGTCTTAGATAGTATTACCGATCCCCAAAATTTGGGTGCCATTATCCGTACAGCCGAGGCCTTTGGAGCACAAGGGTTAATTATGCCCCAGCGTCGAGCCGTTGGCATTACCTCCACAGTCATGAAGGTAGCGGCCGGAGCTTTAGAGCATTTTCCCGTGGCTAGGGTGGTCAATTTGAGTCGTGCCCTAGAGGAACTGAAAAGTGCAGGTTTTTGGATCTATGGAACGGTGGCAGGACAAGGCAAAGCCATTGATCAAATCGAGCTAAGAGGAGCCTTGGGACTAGTGATTGGTTCAGAGGGTCAGGGATTAAGTATGCTAACCCAACGCCATTGCGATCACTTGATTTCTATCCCCCTCGGTGGCAAAACTCCTAGCCTAAATGCCTCGATCGCCGCCGCTATTGGTCTCTATGAAGTCTATCGACAAAGGAGTATCAGCAAACTCTATTAAGGATCTGTATCTTTTATAACTGCTATTTTTCTCCATTCGAGCTTATAACTAAGGTGCTAACCCAGGAAATGTTAAGAAATATTTCAATTCCAAGGTTAAAATAGCAGCTAGATAATTGCGTTCGGGCAGATAACATGAAAGATTTTTTAATACAACTACTGAATTTAGTCGGTTTGGCCTATTGGATCGAGATCGTTACCACTACGCCTCGTTGTACCTATTATTTTGGCCCTTTTTCCAGTAAAAGCGATGCAGAAGTTGCCCAGGCAGGCTACTTAGAAGATCTGTCCAATGAAGATGCCCAAGGCGTTTTCGTGGAAATCAAGCGTTGTAAGCCCCAAAACTTGACCATCTTTGATGAAACTGGAGAGGAATTTCGCCCGTTTAAAATCATGATGCCTGTCAGCTTACCGTAAGCTTATTCACTGTCGGATTTAGAGAACTATTGTTGTCCTCCTTAATTGAGTGATTCTATGGCCGTTTAGTCTTAGAATGCTAAACTATGGCTTATTTTAAGGGGGACAAGGGGTTTTAGGCGGATAAGCTGTTTCCTAACCAGGCTAAATAGGACATTGAGCCTGAGACAATGGGTAAGGCAATAATTTCTGGCACTTCATAGGAATGTAAGTTTTTAATCTGATTTTCTAATTCTCTCAAGCAAGATAAATCAGTTTTAATTAATAACTGCCATTCCGATTCTTTGGCAATCGCTCCTTGCCAACGATAAATGGATTGGATGGGAAAAATACTCACACAGGCGGCTAGTTGGGATTCAATTAAGGCAGCCGCGATCGTCTCTGCTTCAGTCGAAGAGCTAGTCGTCACCAGAACGACCCCATAATTTCTCGTTTCTGGAGAATTTTCGGTCATGATTCGCTTCAATTTTTACGGGACTAAATCGCAAAGCTAGGCAAAAAACTTCCCAGGTTTCCCCTAGACAAACTAAACGGCGATGGATTATCCTCTGGCATTTTGGAGGAATGGCTTTCTGGCCCTGGCTTGAAAATGGCCTCATTCACATTGGTGTTGCGTAAAATGGTTCCCTCTAGATTCGTATCCATTAAATTGGCCCCTTCCAAATTCGCATCAGTTAGATTCGCCTCACTTAAATTGGCTCCCCTGAAATCAACGTGACGTAAATTGGCCCCCTGTAAATTAGCTCCCCGTAGATTGGCCCCTTGTAAATTACTATTGCTCAGTTTTGCCCCTGTTAAATCCAGTTTTTCTAAGTTAGCTCCCTGTAAATCCACTTCTCGAAGTAAGGCTTGACGTAAATTAGCTTCAAAAAAATTGACTCCACTTAAATTAGCACCGCTTAAGCGGGCTTCCTGCAAATTAGCCCAGGCAAAATTCACCGACTGTAAATTAGCTTCTCGCAGATTTACCCGAAAAAGATTGGCTCCACAGAGATTTGCCTGTTGTAAATTAGCCGCTCGTAGATTGCTATGGGAAAGATTTGAACCAGACAGTTTTGTCTTAGGGAGACTGGCCTTAACTAAGAAAGCACCACTCAAATTAGCTTTGGTTAAATCAGCCCTTGCCAAAATTGCTTGATTAAGTTTGGCGTAGGTTAGATCAGCCCAATTCAAACTTGCCCCCGTTAAATTTGACTTGGTTAAAAAAGCACGGCTGAGATTCGCTCCCATCAAGTTGGATTTCGCCAGATCCACCGCGATCAACATCACTCTTGAGAGATCTATACCTTGCAAATTCTGTTGGGGAAATAGGCGATCGCCTTTCTCATAAGCGCGCAGTAATTCATTAACGTTCATAGAGCCTGTCTTCTCCTGTAATAGGGTAATGGCATCCCCGAACACGAAATTAAGATGGCTAGTTGAGCAAAGGGGGGAGCCATCAACGATAGGGGTAGTTTGGCAGTGGAACTTGATTTTTTCTGTATTAAATTTTACGCTAAGATTTTTTAGAAGCCGGATTTTTTCTGGGAGTTGTTATAATTCTTAATTTTTTATTAAAAGTTATCTTATTGCCCTGTAGCCTAGACAGTGAGGGTAATCTCAAGGATTTCAACAAACAGTTTAAATAGGATTTCCGCAAAAATACTGACAAGAGAGGGGGAATGGGGCTGGGTGACTGCTTAATAATCAGAAATGTTTCCTTAATCAGGATTGAGATAGTTCTATCATTATTATTCCAAGCTTTGATTATTCTGAGTTAGCGAAAAACCACGATAGGATAGGGAAATAACGCAAACTTTTGTCCCCTTGTCACCGGAAAGCAATGGTAAAGACCATTCCCCAACCCCTTAATTGGTGGTCGCAGATGCAACAACAGATGCGCTCTCTGCCCCAACCTAAAACTGAAGACTCCCTACTCTTTCGGATTTTAGTACAAGCAATGGTGATTGTGGGCATTGTGGCGACCGATGTGGCCGCCCAAACGGAATGGAGTATCTGGGCAGTTCCATTGAGTATTCTGGGTGCTATCTGGAGTTGGTACCGCCGTGCCCATCGCAATGTGGCCGTTAAGTTTATGTTGGCAATCGGGATGCTATTGGTACTTTTTGTCTTTCTTAGCAATTTACTGGTCAATCTTAACGATAGCCGCATTGCCCTAGCTGGATTACTGGTGCAATTGCAGGTGCTTCACAGCTTTGATCTACCGCGACGTAAAGATCTGGGTTATTCCATGGTCATTGGTCTGATTCTGCTAGGAGTCGCCGGAACCGTTTCCCAATCCATGACCTTTGCACCCTGGTTATTACTATTTTTGATCATCGCTCTACCGACTTTAATTTTGGACTATCGATCGCGGTTGGGACTAACAGAAATTGACGAGCAGTGGGGATGGTTCAAAAAACAGCGTATTAAAATTGCTAAGACCCAAGACTTTCGCTATTCTCCCCTCTTTCCGGGCCGGTTAGCCGCCATTTTAGGAATTATTTTGGCCTTGGGCTTAATCTTCTTTGCCATCATGCCCCGTTTTCCTAGCTACCAACTCCAAAGCTTTCCCGTGAGTGGGACAGCAGACACTGAGAATAAGCAATTTACAGAGAAGAATCGAGATATTGTCAATCCGGGCTATGTTAATCCAGGCAAAGACAGCCAGGGCGGTGGTAGTGGTAAAAGTCCGGCTGAGGGGCCAGGGTCAGTGGATGACACAGTGTACTATGGTTTCAATAATAGGATCAACCAGAATTTGCGCGGTGGCATGAAACAGCAGTTAGTTCTGCGGGTACGTTCTCAAACAGCCGGATTTTGGCGGGCCTTAGCCTTTGATCATTACACGGGCCAGGGATGGGAGATCTCGGCCAATGATGATATTACCAAGATTCCCCGTTCTTCCTGGTCTTATCGCTTTGATCTGAATCCTTCCCTGGGTTTTATGAAAACGAGGCAAATCATCCAAACCTATACGGCGGTCACCAATTTGCCCAATGTTATTCCCAATTTAGCCATGCCCCGTTATTTGTATTTTCCGACCAAGGAAATTGGCATTGATCACAATGGAAGTTTGCGATCGCCGGTGGGATTGGTGGAAGGTTTGACCTATACGGTAGTGTCGGAAGTCCCCTATCGTGATCGCACAGTATTGCGTCAGGCTCCTCGCGAATATAGCCCAGGTGTGCAGCAGAAATACTTACCCATTCCCCCGCAAATTGAAGAGAAGGTCAGAAAACGAACCTTGGAGTTGTTATCTAAATCGCCTAAACCGATTAACTCGGTCTATGAAGCGGCTCTCTATCTAACCCAAGCTTTAAAACAAAATTATACGGTTAAGGATATTCCCTTTTTCGACCCCAAAGAGGATCTGGTAGAGGCCTTTTTATTCAAATATCAAGGCGGTTATCCCGACCACTTCTCGACGGTGTTAACGGTCATGTTGCGTTCTATTGGCATTCCCAGTCGATTAGCAGTGGGATTTGGATCGGGCCAATTTAATCCTTTTACGGGTTATTATCTGGTTCACAATACCGATGCCCATGCCCTGACGGAGGTTTATTTTCCCTATTTTGGTTGGTTTAGTTTTGATCCTATTCCAGGTCATGATTTATATCCCCCTTCCTTTGAAGATGAAGAAACCTTTAGTGTTTTAAAACAAATTTGGAATTGGGTGGCCAGTTGGCTACCGTCACCAATCACTAATTTTTTAAGTCTCTTTTGGACAAATATGATTGGGGCCTTGTTAGGCTTTCTGGCATGGCTTTGGAATGTGGTCTCAGGGAGTTTATTGGGGGCTTTACTGGGGCTGATTTTAGCGATCGCCGCCGGCTTTGTGGGTTGGCTGGGTTGGGAACAGGCGCGACGCTGGCTCTATCAAAGACGTTTAGCGAAAATGCACCCGATGGCCAGACTTTATCAACAAATGTTAAGTGCACTTAAAGGTCAAGGTTATGGCAAAAATCTGGCCCAAACGCCATCGGAATATGTCCAATCTTTACGGGAATATTTAACGGTTGAACAGCTAGAAGTGGTAGAGAAGATTTCCTTCGCCTATGTGAGTTGGCGGTATGGTGGTCAACCTCAAAATCTGGATTATCTACAGCAACAATTTAGAACGCTGTTACGAAGTCTAGAACGCCAAAAATCCCAGGCTTTTCTTGCTCAATTTCATCGTTAATGATTAAAATTTTCCTCAAAATAAGTTATTGTAAGGCGATCGCGTTTTAAAATCTACGGGAGGGCGATCGCGTCTTAACAAGATAAAATTGTAGGTAGGAAAATTAAGGGAAATCTAGATTATGACAACCACTGCCGATGACGTGTGGCGATTACTCGCCGAATTAACGACTGCCCAAAAAGAAACTGACCGACGTTTTCAAGAAACTGACCGACGTTTTCAAGAAACTGATCGACGTTTTCAAGAAACTGAACGCCTACTCAGGGAACAATCTCAAGAAACTGACCGCAGAATCCGAGAGGTTAACAAACAAATTGGGGATCTCGGCGGCAAGTGGGGAAGATTTGTAGAAAATATGGTGGCTCCAGCCTGCGAAACTATCTTTTTAAAGCGAGGAATTCCCGTTCATCAAGTTAGTCAACGGGTGAAAAAACGTTTAAATGGACAAACCTTAGAAATTGATGTCCTTGTCACTAATGAACATCATGTTTTAGTGGTTGAGGTCAAAAGTAGTTTGGGAGTAAATGATGTTAAAGAATTACAATCAGACTTAAACAAATTTAGACAATTTTTTCCAGAATATAGCCACAAACAACTATACGGAGCCGTTGCAGGCATTGAGATTGAAGAGGGAGCCGATCGCTATGCCTATCGTCAAGGTTTATTTGTTTTAGCTCAGGCGGGAGAGACGGTTTCTATTTTAAATAGTCCTGATTTTCAACCTAAAAATTGGTAATTAGGCGATCGCTTTTTTGAATCTACGAGTGTGGAGATGGATCGCCTATGAAACAGTACTCAAGTTAGTGCGACGTGCTTTTAGGAGGATTTTACGGAAGTTGTCTTGTGATCGTCCTATTTGGGGTGATATACTGAAAGTCTATTGACAATATTCTCAGTTGTGATAATACCTTAAGAGTTTCTGTATAGTCAATAGTCATAAATACAAACTGATCTGAGAGGAAGAATGAAAACGGCAGAGATCACACCAACCGCACAAAAAATCGACAAATTAATCAAAAGAATTGATGAAGGCGATATAAAAATACCTGCTTTTCAACGGGGTTACGTTTGGAAGCAAGAGCAGGTATTAGAGTTGCTAGAAAGTATCGTTTCAGAGTATCCTATTGGAAGTGTTTTGTTGTGGAAAACTGATGAAAAGCTAAATTCAACGCGAAATTTGGCTGGTTACAAAATACCTGAAAGAGACGAATCATACCCAGTAAACTATGCACTAGATGGCCAACAAAGATTGGCCAGTATTTACGGTGTATTCAGTAACCTTATTGAACAAGAAGAAGATGTAGCAGGATACAATCCTGATGTTGACATATTTGAGGTTTACTACGATTTTGAAAAGACAGCTTTTGTGGACAGGGCTGGCGTAGAGTCAGAAGAAAATACTATTCACTTGCGTAAGTTATTAGATGTGACAACATTGATTGATGCGCTATTAGTACTCAAGAAAGAGTATCATAAAAAGGCACAAGAACTAGCATCACAATTTCTAAACTATGAAATTCCTGTTGTTACTATTGAAAACAGAAGTCGGAATGATGTCGGTATCATTTTTGAGCGTATAAATAATACAGGAACAAAATTAACAACATTAGACTTGATGACTGCATGGACATGGACTGAAAATTTTCATCTGCTGGAGTCATGTAATGTATTGCTGGAGTCATTGGAAGAAAAAGGATTTGGGAATATACAGCACAAAACACTTTTACAAATAATATCGGCAGTCGTACAAGATACAACAGTAAGTAAGAATATCTTGAATCTGAAGGGAGGACAAGTTCGTGATAACTGGGGAAGGGTAGAAAAATCTATACAAAAAGCAATAGATTTTCTAGCTACTGACATTGGCTGTCAACACATAGACTTTCTGCCGTTCACTCAGCAATTAATCCCGATAATTAAGTTTTTTGACCTTCTTGAAAGGCCTACTGCTGATCAGCTTAAAGTATTGAGGCAATATTTTTGGAAAACATCTTTTTCTAACCGATATTCAACAGGACAAACAAATGCAAAAATGGACTCGGATATTGAAAGCTTAAAAAGGCTGGTTGCTGGGCAGAATAATCCCTTTGACGACTATCAATATACAGTGACAGAGAACGTTCTCAAAAATACACAGTTCTCTAAGGCAAATCCCATTACTAGAGCTTTTTTACTTCTAGTCGCTAAACAGAATCCTATGGACTTGGTGAAGAATCAAAAAATAGATATTGGTAAGTCTTTGGCTCAATATAATAAAAAAGAATATCACCATGTTTTTCCTCAAGCATTTTTGAAAAGAAAAGGAATTGCTCCTAAAGATATATCTTGTGTTTTAAATTTTTGCTTTCTTTCATCTGACTCTAATAAAGCTATTTCTAAAAAATCACCTTCGGACTATTTCTTTAACTTAGTTCCAAATAATGATTTCAATAGTATTTTGACAAGTAATCTTTTACCTATCAAAAAAGATATCTACAAAAATGATGATTTCGAGCAATTTAAAGATCAACGAGCGAACGAGGTGCTGAGACAATTGGATATACTGATCAGTTAATGAAAATCCATAATCAGGAGAACTCAATTGTGGCCCTAGCTCAAGAAACCCTCGATTATCTCAAACTTATTCCTGTTCTTAAAACGCTTCCTAAAAGAGATTTTCAAATGGTTTATGACTATGAAGCTGATGTTTTTTACATTGACTTTTACAATCCCCCTTACTCCAGTGATGACACAGAATTAACGGATAATGACATTGTAATTCGCTACGGTGAACAAGACGAAATTGTTGGTTTTACCATTCTTCATGCCAGCACGCGGTAATTCAAATAATGCCAAGACTGAATGTTAAGTAACTGGCTATTAATAGGGATACTGTCTTCCTGCGATCGCCTTTTAAAGCCTCAAATTCTTTATAGAAATTTCCGAAATGTTTCAATATTTATCCCTTGTAACCGATCCTGTAAAGCACTTAAATACTCTTGGATCGCATCTTGAATATTATTAAGGGCTTCCTCCTTTGTTTGACCTTCAGACCAACAACCAGGTAAGGCAGGAACAGAGACGCTGAAACCTTCTTCCGATTGATAAAGAGCAACCTGATATTTCATCTTTGATCCCTCAAAATTTTTTGTGTTTTAAAATCGTAGCATAAACTCAATTCCTAGGACTTAGAGACTAAGCCTCTACATTTTATAAAAAGAGGTATGAATTAGGTATTCCCTCAGAACGAGATCGGGGCAGTAACCTTGCGGATTTCGGGCACAGCAGTTCCGGTTTTCGGCTTGCTCTTGGGCCTTCGTAGGAATTCAGGGCTATTTCATTCTAAAAATGAGGGAAAGAGTGTCTAATCCAAATCGGCAGAATCGTTGTGCTTGAGCCATATTATTAAATCCCGCAGTGCGATAAAGATTCAAGGCGAGATCACGAGCAATGGCAAAGATATGAGGCAAGTCATTCATGCGAACACGGGAAGCATCTTCTCCCTGAGTAACATCTCGGACATGATGAACTTTATTCTCTACTCCCCAATCAGGGTCATTTCATTCTCGATCATAGCAACGAGTTTAATGAATTTTAGCACTCAAAAACGAGTCTTCATACAGCCTAAAACCTCGTATCCTCGTAGATGCACAAAACTGCACACTGGAAAATGAA
>JAYKJI010000373.1:0-3032 GCA_035285405.1 Snowella sp.
CTTTCAGAGTTCACACCTGTATCATCTTTTCCTGAAATGGTATATGTGTGGGGTAATAATTGCGAATTGCGTTAGCGAAGCGGTAGCGACGCAGGAGCGTCATTGGTAATTGCGAATTGGAGTTGACTGTCCCCAGGTGATTCTTGTTAGTGGTCAGAAATTGGTTGATTTTGTTTTGGGGTTGCCCATCCAAAGAACATCAACCTCGCTGTTTATTTAGATGTACGGCGGTGTGTCTAAATCAAAAGGTAAACTGCTTGGTTCTTCATTGTTTCTTAGGTCTGTCTGCATTTGTTGGCGGCGTTGTTTATATGTGCCATTGGCAGGTTTGAGACTTCCCATCAGCCAAGCACCATAGTTAATCCCTTGTTCGGCGTGGGATGCTGACATTCTGTTAAAATTTTCAACCTCAATTTGCTGCCGCCGTTCCATTTCCGCCAGCCATCCCTCACTGACCCCCTGTTTTAAAGCAGATTGAATATACTCGGCTCTGAGAGTACCGTCTGGGTTAAATTGTTTCTTTTCCTCAGAAGAGAAGAAGTCGTAGGCTGTGTATTCTATCCATTCTTCTGGCTGTGTTTCGTCCAGGTGTTTCCATTCATCGTATTCTGCCTTACATCTGCGAGCATAACTATCAATTGCTGCATTATTCATACCGCTAGATAACATCTGTTCTCTGGCTTCAGGCTTTAACGTTCCATCTGGATTAAACTCTTTACGATTCATGTTAATCCATCGTTTAATTCTTGACATACTAAACTCCTAAAAACAATGTTTAAATAAAATTATGTCGCTAGAATTCAAGCATTTTGATACTCGGTTAAACCAGTGGATTCATACCGATGGAGATAATAAGAATCCTCAGTCAATTTTAACTGAAAAGTTGGATAATACTCTACTAGAATTTTACTTTCCTGACAAGGAATTTTCTTTTGGACATCTAGATGAGTATAGTAACCCAGAAGATTTAAAAAATCATCCAAATGGGCATACCCTTTTATTGTCTTCTAAGACTAGATTGCTATATGGTTCGCCAGAATGCCTAGAAGTAATCGACAGGTTATGCCCTGATAGAAAAGACCGGGGGGCTTATGGTTCTATCTTTCTAGGTTCTTGCAAAAATTCTATTAATGAAACTCTCAACATCTTAATAGTAGATGATGATTCAGATCCTACTAAAGCTGGTGAAAATGGAGGGATAATTACAAAAGAAGATGCTTATAAACTAGTAGGAGATTGTTATGGGCAGATATCAACACAACTTTATGATAAATTAACTAAAAGGGAAGAGCAACAAGATAAAAGTTATCGTGTCATTCAGCATCGCTTTGGTTGGACGGAGAATGATGGGCAAGATACTAAATATCGTTTTGGTAAAGGGACACTAAGACCTTGCAACTTAGAAAAAATAAGATACGCTGACACTAATAATGAACAAAAGATTGACCTAATTCTCCCCCTCTCCAGCTTCAAAGGCACAGACAAAGACCGCCCAGGTGGAGCCATTAAACCCCAAATTCAACCAGGACTTTACAAGCAAAAAATCTGGCTAGGCGAAAAGTCTCAGTCAGAAAAAGGTAAAACAGCAATATCTCAATTATTAGCATCATTCCCCCAAGGCATAAAAGACTTCGCGGAGGAACTAGAAGCCCAAGCCCAAAAACTAGCCGAATCCCAAAGTGACCCCAGGAAAGTAGCTCAACTTTTTTGTGAGAAATACGAGAAGCGTAAAGCTTTCACGGAAGAACAAAAAGCTTCACTAGAACAACAAATTACTGAGCAGGTTGCTGATGGTTCACTTGTTAAACAGTTAGAATTACTCACTTGGAACGAAGCTGAAGAACAATTTGAACCAAGTGATGATTTGGATGAAGGGTCAGGGAAAGATGATTTATTAATGTACAAGCTCATCAAAGCCGATTTGGTGAGTGGGCATAACCAGATTTTAGAAACTGAAAAAGTCAGAAAAGAACTCGCCAAATTTGTCCAGGGAGAATGGAGAGATATCGCGCTGGGACGGACGCTGACTCGGACGCTGACTTTTGACCGAGCTATGATTATCCCATCCAAGGCGCTAAAAAACGGAGAAATCTGTGTACCTTGGTTGGATGAAGGTGAAAAAGTTCTTAACTTTCGTTCACCATTCCTCAACTCTAACGGGTTGTGTGTTTCAACTAATAAGCTTGTTGATGACCGATTAGGTCCAGATGGTGAACCGTTAAAAGGAATTATCGTCGTCAACGATGAAGACTTGAAACGCATCAAAGCGAGACTTCAGCCCGACGAAATAGCACCCCTTGAAACCGAATCAGAACGTCAGGGACGAGATTTTGACGGCGACTGTATTGGGGTGGCACTTGCTAGAAAATACCCCAATCTTACAGCAGAAGCAGAACTGAGGAATGAACCTGAAAACGCTTATGCTCCTACTGTCAAAGAGAAAAAGCAATCGTTTTATATTAACGGAGAGCAACCACCATTTGAGCAGATAGCCATACACATGAGCGATGGCATCAGCGTGGGCATTATCAACAACCAAGTGACCGCACTCTTATCTTTAGAATCTGAAATTGAAATCCTCAAAACCTACGGAACTCCTGAGCAAAAATCAGAATATTTAGACCGAGTACTAGAGCATTATGAAAAATTACTAGAAGAAGAGAATGCCAAGCCAATTAGAGAAGAATATAAACCTAAAATACAAGAATTTGTAACACTCGCTCAAGACTCTAATAGAACTCCCGAAATCATTGAACAAGCGATGAATACTAATCGCCAATTGTATCGTAAAATGATTGAGGAGGCGTGTTACCACAATCAAATTGCGGTGGATTTATTCAAAAGTTCTCGCAAGCCTGAAATGGACTTAATTAAAGAAAATAATCGCTATTTATATCGAAAAGTTGAGTATATCAGAGACAAAAAATCTACCACAGTTTATTTAGATTCTGGTATAAAAACTGAGGGCTATTCCCCAGTAGAATTATTAATTAACCAAACCAACAAATACTTCCAAGAATCAAAACTGGAAT
>JAYKJI010000374.1:0-6524 GCA_035285405.1 Snowella sp.
GGGAAGTCGATTATGCGACCCAAATAGCGGTGTTGCAAAGTTCTAGTATTTTGAATCCCATTATTGAGCGGATTCAACAACAGTATCCTAACGTCACTTACGAGTCTCTTGCTGGTGGTCAGCGTCCTCTCTTG
This sequence comes from Snowella sp., assembly GCA_035285405.1. Taxonomy (GTDB): domain Bacteria; phylum Cyanobacteriota; class Cyanobacteriia; order Cyanobacteriales; family Microcystaceae; genus Woronichinia. Next base: position 135 of record JAYKJI010000374.1, read on the forward strand.
TCCATTAACCAACTGAAGGAAACCAAAATTCTAGAGGTTGCCTACTTAAATACAGATCGTTCCCAGATCCAATACGTCCTGAATGAATTGGCAAAAGCTTATCTAAGATATAGTTTAGACGAGCGTAAAATCCAGATTAATCAGGGGATAAAATTTGTTGAGGATCAACTTCCTCGCTTACGACAACGGGTGAATGCGCGTCAGGGTCAATTACAACGGTTTCGACAGCAGTATAATCTTTTAGATCCAGAACAAAGGGCGAAGGAATTATCCGATTTAGAGTTTAAACTTCAGTCTCTTTATATTGACCTTCAGGTTCAAATGAGAGAAGCTCTTTCATTAAATACTTTGTTAAAGAGTCAGTTGGGCTTAAGTCCTGATAATGCGATCGCCTCTAGTTATTTAAGTGAATCACCCCGTTATCAAAATCTGCTTAATCAATATCAAGAAGTAGAAATAGAAATCGCTAAAGAGTCTGCTCGTTACGCTGATGATAGCCCCGTTATTAAAACTCTCAAGGACAAGCGGGATCGGTTACTGCCTTTATTGCGTCAAGAAGCTCAGTCCGTTTTAGGGGCTCGGTTTGATCCTAAGCTTAAGAACAGTGACCTCAGTTCTCCGAGTACTTTACGTCTAGGGCTTAATCAACAGTATATTCAGAACAATAATCAGCTTCAAGTTTTACAGCAGAAGAAAGAAGCCATTGAAAAACAACTTCAAGGTATTGAAAAACAAATAAAAATGATGCCGGCGATCGCGCGGCAATATATGGATTTGCAACGGGAGATGAATGTGGCGACCGATAGCCTCAATCGTTTTCTGGAGGCTCAAGCTAAACTGCAAATTGATGCGGCTCAACAAACCGTGCCCTGGCAACTGATCTCAGAAACAGCGATCAATGATAGCCCTGTGTGGCCCAAACCGGTTCGGAACTTAAGTTTAGGATTAATTGCTGGATTTTTATCCGGGATTGCAGCGGCTTTCCTCCTAGAACGTCTAGACCCCGTTTTCCACTCTGTGGAAGAAATTAAAGAAAATACCCAATTGCCAATCTTAGGCATGATTCCCTGGCAAAAAGATTTACAGGTAGTCGAGAAAGTTGTGGGCATTAATCTTTCTCCTATGACCAACAATACTCCCCCCTCTCCGAAAAAAGCCGCTACTAATCGATCTCTACGATCCGGTTATCGGTCTTCTGGTTTTTTAGAAGCGTTTCGTTCTCTCAATACGAGCATTTGGTTATTGGGGGCAGATCACCCCATTCGTTCTCTCGTCGTTAGTTCTGCTACTCCCAGTGATGGTAAGTCGACTGTCTGTCTGCATTTAGCCCAGGCTGCTGCTGCCATGGGACAAAAAATTCTGCTCGTGGATGCAGATCTGCGACGACCGAGGGTTCATCAGTACTTTGGACTGCTCAATACTCAAGGACTGAGTAATGTCATTGCAACGGGTTTATCCCCAGAAGAAGCTATCCAGCGTGTTCCTCAATGGGATAATCTTTCTGTTCTCACAGCAGGAGATATTCCCCCCGACCCAATTCGTTTATTAACATCTCGACGAATGCAAGAGTTGATGGAAACCTGGGAACAGAGCAATGCTTATGACTTGATCATCTACGATACACCGCCACTGTTAAATTTTGCTGATGCCAGGATTTTAGGGGCTGCCACTGCTGGTTTAGTCTTTATTCTGAAGTTAGGTAAAACGGATCGCTCTGCTTTTCGCCATGTCATTGATGATCTAAAAATGGCTCAGGTTCCTATTCTCGGCCTCGTCGCCAATAGTATTAGTCGCAACGATTATGGGGCTTCTAATTATTATAATTACTATCGTTATGGGCAGGCTTAAACAGCTTGGTCTGAGGACTTAAGATCTATTGCCAGCTTGTAGTCCTAAATCCATAACTCATTAACTAGGCAATAAAGACAATTAATTAACTCGTTAATAAAAATGGGGAAGGTTTTAGGAGATCGGCGATCGCGTTTTCAAGCCAATAAATTTTCTCCCTACTCGAAAAATAAGTGCGTTGGCAAGTCCCAAATACTCAGCTGCTTCCAGTAGGGTTTGGGATTTCATGTGTATCGCTGGTAGCCAGAAAGAACAGTGATTAAAGTCCAGACAGAGCACTGTTGAACGTCCCCAAGGTTCGCGGAAAAGAAGGCAATCTGGTGGCAAAAAACTGACAAGGTGGCGGTAACGCTCAATGACCACTCTCTCTAGCTCCGCACTAGTGCCGTCAAAAGGAAGATAGGGATCGTTCATAAAAATCCTCTAAATACAAAGATTTTAGCTTAAGGTACAAATATAACTAGTATCTCTCCTTAAGTTAACACTGCTTCGGATATTTATCGACGGATTGACCGTCATTTTTAGGTTTTCTTAAGATATTCGGAAAATTTTAGTCAATTTAATCTCAAATGAGCCTAACTCCCTGCTTGTTTGAAGCGGAGAAATAGAGGTCTCTTGATGATGTGAGCAACATTCTACTCTTAAGAACCCAGAATGACTCAGGTCATGGTGTTTTTACGAGCACTGTAGAGAGGTTATGCCGCCATTTCAAGAGACGCTAAGGCATCAGGAATGGAAGCAGAGGGAGCTTCAAATTCTCCTGTGAGTACATACTCTAGACGTAACTTTAGCCAGACAATAAAAGATTTATTGGTGGAGATGACAGCAACATTTTGAGGAGGGCATTTGGCTTTAATTGCTTTCATTTCAGCCGCTTCTAGAAAGGCAGGTTGTTTGACTAACCAAAAGTCAATTTCTTTATTTTTGTCTTGATAATCTCTAGTCCGTTCTTTTAGAACTTCTGCAAAGGGCTCTTTTTCCAGTAGAAACTGTTGACTTGCGAGAACGTAGTAATAAGTGGTCATAAATTCAGGTGTTTCAAAGTTAATTCGGCGTTGGGACGGAGGCTGTTAATACGACTCAAGACTTCCCCATTATAAAATTATCATGCTTCGGAGCTAGGCTTGCCCCCGCATAGCCAGTTTCATTTCCCGAACGGCCCGTTCCAGCCCCACCAGGACAGCACGGCTAATGATGGTGTGACCAATATTTAATTCTTCCATCCCAGGTAAACAGGCAACGGGATAAACATTCCAATAGGTCAGTCCGTGACCAGCATTAACCCGTAGACCCAAACTTAAAGCTTGTTCACAACCCTGTTTGAGGGCATTTAATTCCTGAGCTTGATTGGTTTCCTGGGAGGCTTCGGCATACTTGCCGGTATGGAGTTCGATAAATTGAGCTTCAATTTTAGCGGTGGCAGCAATTTGGTCGGGTTCAGGGTCGATAAAAAGACTGACGGGGATTTGGGCGGATTGTAATTGATGAACGACTTCTGCCAAACGAGTCAGATTTCCGATTACGTCTAGCCCACCTTCCGTGGTCACTTCTTCACGTTTTTCAGGAACGAGAGTAACATAGTTGGGTTTGAGATCAAGGGCGATCGCGACCATTTCTGGGGTGGCGGCCATTTCTAGATTGAGTCGAGTCCGAACCGTTTGTCGTAATAGACGAATATCGCGTTCTTGAATATGGCGACGGTCTTCCCGTAAATGAGTGGTAATGCCATCGGCTCCGCCTAATTCTGCCAGAACAGCAGCAGCCACAGGATCCGGTTCTACCGTGCGACGGGCCTGACGTAGGGTAGCAACATGGTCAATATTTACGCCCAGAGTTAACAAGTGAAGATTCTCCTGAGTAGCCAATAATCGATGAAAAAGACAAAATTTTTCAGGATAACATTCTATCGTTGTCTTGCCTAACTATGGCAGAATGTGAGGGGTCGGTCGTTGATGACACTCGATCTTAACTAAAGCTTTTGCCCATGACTTCTGTTGCCCATTGTTTTCAATCTCTACGCTCCCAGGGGGCCTGCGCTCTCATTCCTTTTATTACAGCAGGCGATCCCGATCTGGCGACTACTGCTCAAGCTTTGCGTGTGCTAGATCAGGCTGGAGCGGATCTGATTGAGTTGGGGGTTCCCTATTCCGATCCGTTGGCCGATGGCCCAGTCATTCAAGCAGCAGCAACTCGTGCTTTAAGTCGGGGTGTAAGATTAGAAGATGTATTGGAAATCGTGAAATCGCTCCAGGGTGAGATTAAGGCCCCTATTATCCTTTTTACCTATTACAACCCCATTTTTTATCGAGGCATAGATCCCTTTCTGCGGGAAATTGCCGAGGCTGGCGTTAAGGGCCTCGTGGTTCCCGATTTGCCACTAGAGGAGTCAGACTCTCTGCTCAAACCCGCCGCCCAAATGGGGATTGATGTCACCCTACTGATTGCCCCTACCAGTCCAATAGAACGAATTCAAGTGATCGCCCAACAGTCCCAGGGATTTATCTATTTGGTCAGTGTTACTGGGGTCACAGGAATGCGAAATCAAGTGGCAACGCGGGTCGAATCATTATTAACTAGCATTCGGGAAGTCACCGACAAGCCCATTGGTGTAGGTTTTGGTATTTCGGAAGCAGAACAGGCGCGACAGGTAAAGCAATGGGGGGCTGATGCGGTGATTGTAGGCAGTGCCTTTGTTAAACGCCTAGCCGAAGGAAATCCCGAAACTGGACTGGCCCAGATTGAGGCGTTTTGCCGTCAGCTAAAATTGGCCATTAGTTAATTCTTTAAATGACTAAACACTCAAAAAATAGCAATATCCCCTAAACTGAATATTTAGTTTATATTCTTGCGCCATCTAGCTCTTTTCTAGATGATTAAATACTGGTGTTTTCTCCAATTAAGTGGGTTATAATAGCCAAGTTCTCATCACTAATTTGCCCTAGCAGCTAATCAGAAGGAGATATCAATGCCCGTCGGCTTACCTGAATTTGTCGAAAATCCTGAGAATAGATGTCCCGTCATTTTGTTATTAGATACGTCTCGTTCGATGAGCGGTCGGCCAATTCAGGAGTTAACCCAGGGACTTAAAACCTTTAAAGATGAAGTATTTAGAGATACCCAGGCTTCCCTCAGCGTAGAGGTCGCGATTGTGCAATTTGGAACCTCGGTTAAGTTAGTTCAAGATTTTATTACCATTGATGATTTCATTCCGCCTTTACTCACTGCCGACGGTATGACACCGATGGGAGAGGCGATCGAGTACGCCCTGGATTTACTGGAAAAACGTAAGGCTACCTATCGTGAAAATGGAATTCAATACTATCGCCCCTGGATCTTTATGATTACCGATGGCGCACCCACTGATGCCTGGGGCAATGCGGCCCGTCGGTTACGAGAAGCAGAGTTAGATAATAAATTACTCTTTTTTGCCGTAGGAGTGGAAGGGGCCGATATGGATACCCTCAATCATGTGGTTCCTCCCTCTCGACCAGCCGTTCGTCTGAATGGCTTAGATTTTCGATCGCTGTTTATCTGGCTGAGTAGTTCCATGAAGCGAGTTTCTAGTGGCAAGGTGGGAGAAGTTATTGTCTTACCCCCCGTCGGTTGGGGACAAATTACCAGTTAAATGATGGCACAGACTTATCCCTGGAAAGCGATCGCTCGTTCTGTGATCGGTAGTGGTCATCAAGAACAAAAAATCCCTTGTCAAGACTACAGCCAATATCAATTACTAGAGGCGGGAAATATCATTATCGGTGCTGTGGCCGATGGCGCAGGCAGTGCATTTTTATCCCATGTGGGTGCGGAAATTGCGGTCAAGAGTGCCCTAGCCTATCTACAACAGTGGCATGATTTTTGCCAACGCCATGCTTCTTTCTCGCCGTCAGAACTTTCTGAGCCTCAATTAACACATTTTTTTAGCAAATTAGTCCAACGGATTCAACGCACCCTAGCACAGCAGTCCCAACTTCTGAATTGTCCGCTTTCAGCTTTAGCGACCACCCTCTTGGTCTTTGCCGCTAACCAGGAAGGCGCGATCGCCATGCAGATTGGAGATGGTTTTTTATTAGTCCGTCCCAAGGGTGAAGACTATCAACTCCTCTTCCGCCCCGATAAAGGAGAATTTATCAATGAAACTACCTTTGTCACTTCCGCAACCGCCCTAGATTTTCTTCAGGTCAGTATCTGTCCGAAACCATTGGAATTTATCTGTGCGGCCACCGATGGTCTCGAAAAAGTTGCCATTAAATATAGTGATTGGTCGCCTTTTCCCCCCTTTTTTAAACCTCTAGAAGCGTTTTTACAAGAAACGCCCGATCCTGAAGCAGAAGCGGACTATCTCGAACAATTTCTCAATTCTGAGCGACTTAATCATCGTACCCAGGACGATAAAACCCTATTGCTTTGTCTATCTGCTTGTAAGCGTTCAGGGGGGTAGCACATTTACCAAAATACTTAAAACCCTTGTATAGCAAGGGATAGATGAGATTCATGCGATGGGATGATTTCGCTTAAGCGGTCTAAAAGGCGATCCACAACTTG
>JAYKJI010000375.1:0-5412 GCA_035285405.1 Snowella sp.
AGTGGTGAATAGCAATCTGCCTTGGGAACCAGGGCGGCTGCCAGTGGAGGGAAGGTAAGACTCGTTATCTTTCGAGATAAAAAGCGCATCCCAATGAAGCTGGAAGCCTCAACTATATTGCTTGCAAGGAGTTGGGATCGTTAACGCTGATTTTACAGGAAAAACTACGAGCCTTTTTCATCCCTGATGATCATAGATAATGTTCAAGCCTTTTTTAAGGATAGAAGGCTAATCGGGGTAATCCTAGGGTTTCTTCCCAATCCATCATCAAATTTAAACATTGTAGAGCTTGGCCCGCCTGACCTTTGACTAAATTATCAATGGCAGACATCACAATGACGCGATTGGTGCGAGGGTCAGTTTCAATGCCGAGATAACAGAGATTAGTTCCCCAGGCCCATTTGGTTTGCGGATAAACCCCATTGGGAAGGACTTTAATAAAGGGGGAGGAACGGTAAAATGCACTGTAGATGGTGATCAAATCATCTCGCACCAGACCCGGATCCCGTAGAGTGGCATAAACAGTGGACAGGATTCCCCGCACCATGGGAATGAGATGGGGGGTAAATTGGACTTTTACATCTTGACCCGCTAAATCACTACAAACCTGCTCAATCTCAGGGGTATGACGATGTTTCGCAACACCATAGGCTCCTAAAGATCCCTCCGCTTCCGCCAGTAACATATTCACCTTGGCTTCCCGTCCCCCACCAGAGGTTCCCGACTTGGCATCAATGATCGCGGTTTCTGGTACAATTAAACCCTGTTTGAGCAGAGGAGCAAGGGCCATTAAACTGGCAGTGGGGTAACAGCCTGGACAACCAATCAACTGAGCGGCCTTAATTTCTTCTCGATAAAGTTCGGGGAGACCATAGACGGCTTTGGCGGCCACCACATCATCCGTGCGCGCCTTATTGTACCAGGTACTGTAGGTCGCTAAGTCCTTGAACCGATAATCCGCCGACAGATCTAAGACTTTACAACCTTTGGCGGTTAGCACCGGAGCCATGTCACAGGCTAATCCATTGGGCAATCCCAGAAAAACGACCTGACAACGGGCCGCGATCGCCTCTAAATCAATCGGTTCGATAGTGAGATTAACAATATTGGTGAGATGGGGATAAATTTGGCTATAGGGTTTTCCTGCACTACTATGTCCCCCTAGATAGGTCAATTCAATTTGGGGATGTTCCAATAACAACCTGACTAATTGAATTCCACCATACCCCGATGCGCCAATAATGCCGACTGATACCCGTTCATTCCCCATAGTACTGATACTCGCTGATTTGATTAGACAAAATGACGTAACTGTTGCTGAATTTTAGTATCAAATCTTCCGCTTGAATCAGAAATTTTATCCAGATTGGTTGAGAAAAGTAAGAGGGTTGTAACTTTACCCTTGGTCTGGTGAATATATTCCCGCCTAAACTAAACTGATTTGAACAGTTTGCTATCGAGATCGTACGACCAACCTAGACCATCCGGATCTTTGCTTTGACTCCATTCCGTAAAATCCGCTTCGGCTTTACGACGGGCGATCGTGCTGGAGGTGGTATCTAACCGCTTGGCTAATTCTGATTGGATTAAGGTCAGGCCGGAGTCGGAATTTTCATGAATCGAGTTAGGGACACTATTGACGACGGGATTAACCTCCCAAATGGGTTCGGCTAACTGTTTGCGCTCTTCCTTAATTTCGGCCAAATTGGCAAAGGGGCTAGATCCAGAACTAAAATTTGATGCTTCCGTTTCAACAATGGTTTCGGCTTTGGGGGATTCGGGCAAAATCACCGGCGGTGCGATCGCGGCGGTTAATTGGGGAGAAGTATTTTCTATCGGGGAAGGGGCAGAAATCGTTTCTACTTCACTGACCGGCTCGCTGCTATCAAAAATGGTTCCTAGCGTACTGGCCGTAATAAAATAATAGACCGTTGTTTCGTTAACTTTACGCTGGTAGGCTCCATACTCTGCCACCTTATCGTTTAAATAACGTTGGGCAGCACGTCCCTTGGCAATACCTTGGAGCGCGAGATCCGCTTGGGTAATTTGTCCCTGATTCGCCTTCACTAATTGATTAAACTGAGGGTCAATTTGCTGACATTTTTGTTGCCATTGGTAAGTATCCCAGGCAATAAATCCCATGACCAGCGCAACTAATAGCAAGATTACTCGCCAGGCTTTGTAGATTAATACCATACCGACGGCGATCGGCAGAATTAGGATCAAGATGCCTTTGGGATTACTCTCTAAAACTTTTCCTGTCATAATTTTCTTCTTTATCTTGATAGGGAGTGCAAATAAATGTTACAGCAATCCTTCATTCAGTCATGAAAAAACAGTTCTCGCTAAAGGTGGGAGTCCTTTGCTTGTGTCCCCATTCCCTAGGATCACCTTAAAGCTGTCTTGGCAAAATCATCTAACTGAGGATGTCGTCAGAGCAGTTATCCCCAGTATATGGGCCAGATTGACCTTCCCTAGCGGCCGGTCTAGAAAAATTTGGGATTTTATCTGAATCCGTTCATCCGTTTTACCAACGGCGACTTTTTTCCCAGGTATAGAGGAGAGCTAGTCCTAAACAAAGACCGATTAACCCTAGCCAGATACTACCAGGTAAGAAAGTCAGAATAGCCATGCCTCTTAATAAATAGAGCACGACTGTAAAGGTCAGACAGAAAAAGAAGGGTTTGGCAAACCCAAGGGATGACTGAATTTTAGATTTTCGCATAGAGGGGAATCACCAGAGCGATATAGTTATATTTTGGGCTGTTGCAAGCTCTTTCGCCTTTTAGACTGAATTTATCCAGAGAAAGCTTTATGTTAGATTTAAGTGGAAAAACTGCCCTTGTGACAGGGATTGCCAATAATCGCTCCATTGCCTGGGGCATTGCCCAACAGCTACATCAGGCCGGAGCCGAAATTGGGGTTACTTTTTTGCCTGACGAGAAGGGACGTTTTGAGAAGAAAGTACGGGAGTTGGTTGAGCCTCTCAATCCCAGTTTAATTTTGCCCTGTGATGTCCAAAATGATCCCCAAGTAGAAGATCTCTTTAGCGCGATCGCTGAAAAATGGGGAAAACTGGATATTCTCATTCATTGTTTAGCCTTTGCTGATAAGGAAGGTTTATCGGGAAGTTTTAGTGATATTCCCAGGGAGTCTTTTAGTCAATCCTTAGAAATTAGCACCTATTCCCTAGGCAGATTAGTCCGTTCGGCTAAACCCTTGATGAGTGAGGGCGGTAGTGTGATTACCCTGTCCTATCTCGGTGGCGTTAAAGTTATTCCTAACTACAATTTGATGGGTATTGCCAAAGCCGGATTGGAAATGAGTGTCCGCTATCTAGCCGCAGAAATGGGAGCCCAAAATGTACGGGTTAACGGTATTTCGGCTGGCCCCATTCGGACATTAGCTTCTTCGGCCGTGGGTGGCATTTTAGACATGATCCACCATGTGGAAGAGATTGCTCCTCTACATCGTACTGTCACCCAGTTGGAAGTCGGTAACACGGCTGCCTTTTTAGCCAGTGATCTCGCCAGTGGCATTACCGGACAAATTATCTACGTCGATGCTGGCTATGAAGTGATGGGGATGTAGGTAATTTTAGCCCACCATAAAAACAATAAAAAAGAGGGTTTCCCCTCTCATTAGTGTATTAACTAGATCAACCCAGGTCTTCTGATTAAAAAGGAAGATCTCGGTTGTTATGAGTGTTATTAGTCTTCAGTAGCCGCGATCGCCAGATCATCTTCAATCTCTTCTAAAGCAGGGGGAATATCGAGAATTTCTTCCTCAATGGGACGACCTTCTGCCTCTGCCAATAACTTCTGACGATATTTTTCAGCCATTTCCTCAGCCTTTTCATAGACGAGCTCACGGTTCTTTAACATCGCACCGGCTTCTGGTTCCAATTGCTTGGTGGAAAGAGAAATTCTTCCTCGTTCCGCATCCAGATCGATAATCATGACCTTTAACTCATCATTGACATTAAAGACGCTGTGGGGAGTGTCAATGTGATCATGGGAAATCTCTGAAATGTGTAGTAGTCCACTGACTCCACCAATATCAATAAAGGCACCATAGGGCTTAATACCCCGTACCGAGCCAATGACAACTTGACCCACTTCTAAACCATTCATCTTGCGTTCTACCAGGGCACGACGATGGCTCAGAACTAGACGATTCCGTTCTTCATCTACTTCTAGAAACTTTAAGGGTAAATCTTCCCCGACTAAATCTTCCTTAGCTTCCCGAACGCTGATGTGAGACCCTGGAATAAAGCCTCGTAAACCTTCGATCCGCACAAGTGCTCCACCGCGATTGGTTGCAAATACGTTAGAGCGAACCGTAGCGTCTTCGGCTTGAAGTTGGCGCACCCGTTCCCAAGCCCGCATGTACTCAATGCGACGGATGGATAGGGTTAACTGACCATCTTCGTTTTCATCGGTCAGAATAAAAAATTCTCTGGTTTCGTTGGGCTGAAGTACCTCATCGGGATCATCCACCCGATTGATCGACATTTCTTGAATAGGAATATAGGCAGCAGTCTTCGCGCCAATATCGATCAAAGCCCCTCTGGACTCCATACTGAAGACGGTTCCAGCGACAACATCGCCAGGGCTGAAGTGATAGTCATATTTATCGAGAAGAGCGGCAAAATCCTCGTGAGTGAATCCAATAGTTCTAGTAGGGGTTGTTGTTTGACTGACCATGTATGTTTTTAAGACCTAAATCCCTTAATCTCCGTAATTTTTTGTGCGTATGCCTCCTGTTACTTACTATAAAAGCCAGGATACAGACTCTCCACTATAGCACCTTTCCCTGTCTTCTTATACGAAAATGTTGGGAGCCACGCTCAAATAGGTCAGTACAAAGTCAATTAATAGGGTTTTTCCATTTGGGTAATGGCGCGATCGCGGCTAGGAATACGATAGGTCGAACGTTGAAGTTCCCACTGTCGGTTCATGGTATCTCGGTTCAGTAACTTCATGAGCAGACCCATTGGCGTAATAATGACAAAGAAAACAATACTCAAAATAATACGACTATTGATCCAGCCCAGCATCAAACCCAGTTTCATCCAGAGACGATAGAGGGGAGCTAAAGACTGGGGAAGGATAAGCCCTAAAGCCGCTAAAATACCACCAATCAGCCAAGGCTGCCAGGGCAAAGCATGACCTTTAATAAGGGGTAGAACAGCCCCAAAAAGTCCAGCCCCAACGCCACCCACTAAAAAACCAAATTCCCTTAGGGTTTTTGTCGTAACTTTGTCGTTTTTGTTCATCATTAAATGGCCTATTCAATTTTGAGGTGCATAATGTCTGATGATATATTATAGAATACCTCATAGGGGGTTTGATAGTCAAGACTTTTTCGAGGTCGATTATTAATTAAATTTACAGCTTTTTCTACCTCCTC
>JAYKJI010000376.1:0-27634 GCA_035285405.1 Snowella sp.
AAGTATTTCCTACTCTCATTGCTTATTTAATGATTGGGTCTTGTTTGGGTGTTCTTTACTCCATTTGGAATAAACGTCAATTGGCAAAAAGAGCTATTTAGATACTAAAACTTGGTCTTGTCAATCTTGTATCTCAAAATTTTTAATTTATGTAAAATGATGTAAATTAGAAATGGTATTCCTCTAATGAAATTGTTTTCTCTGTTAGAAAGTGAATTGGCTTTTTGTGTCACGTTACTCAACTGTTTATTAGAAGTGATCGCCGTTTTTTGTATCCTCTTAGAAATTTTGAGAACAGGACAACTCACCATTAATTTTAATCGTCATCATCGCCCTAATTCATTTTTCGCAATCCGACTAGAATTTGGAATGTGGCTAGTCATGGCTTTAGAGTTTCAACTAGGAGCCGATATTGTTTCGACAACTCTTAGTTCAACTTTTGATTCATTAACTAAGTTAGCTATTGTCGCCCTAATCCGAACTTTTTTAAATTATTTTTTAACCCAAGAATTAGACTATCAGAAGAAGTCACAAGATCAATAGTTTTAAAACCTCATCTTGAAGCCCCTAAAAGTGCTTTGTAGATCGGCGATCGCCTAGTTATCTTACCGTTAAAAGGACGATCTCTGACTTCCAAGATAATTTACAGCTGTTATATCAGTATAATAAAATTTACTCTCTGCTCACAGTTTAGTAATAATTTTATGACACTAAAAAGCTTAGAATCACAATTACTCTCTTTTAGTCAAAATAAAAAAGCACTGGTAATTCAACTATTAGCTCAAAGTCTTGGCAATCCTTGTCGGGGCATTCAGAAAACCTTGGAGGTATATGGTGGCGATGCCTGTATTGATTCAACTCGTATTCCTGTGTGGGTTTTAGTTAATGCTCGCAATCTTGGTATTAGTAAATCTCAACTTTTAAAAGATTATCCGAGTCTATCGGCGGGTGATTTAGCAAATGCTTGGTTTTATGCTTTTATGTATCTCGAAGAAATTGCTTTAGCTATTAAGGAGAATGAAGAAGCCTAATGGTTCATTTCTATGCAGATGAACAGTTTCCCTATGAGGTGGTAGAGCATTTACGCAGTTTTGGCCATGATATTGTTACTGTCCAGGAGGCAGGAAATGCTAATTGAAAAATTCCTAATGATCGCGTTCTTGGGCACTGACTCCATCTGATTATTGGAATTGCATCAAACCGGGAGCATCTCACTTATGCGAGTGAGTAATTATACTTAGCCGCGAAATCGTTTTGTAGCAAGGCTTTCAAGATAGATTGACATAAAAGCTAATTTAGCAGTTACAAAGGTGAGATGCTCCCCATCAAACCATTGTGCAGCAAGGGATATAATGATTCTTGACCTGAATTGCTAAAATCCTTACAGAACAAGGCTTTCAGGCTATTTAGTAACCAGACGACATCAGTGACAATTTCATTAAATGGTTAATAAAATGCTAAAAAACTTAAAAAACTTGAAGATTCTGAAATTATTCACGCCAGAAGTTACTTCTCAAAAGTTAGAGATCAAAGAGGGCTTGAAATACCTAGAAGAAAACTCTGACTCTGTCAATAAAACATGGGAATTATTTCAGTATTTTCGTAGTGAAATTCAACACGAACATAATTTATTAATGGGTCGTGTAACATGGTATATTACTTGCCAATCTTTTTTACTTACTGTATATGCCATTACTTACAGTAATAGCAAACAACCAAACTGGTTTTCTAATCTTTTGCTACCGAGCCTAGCAATTATTGTATCTTGTTTGTCTTATTTTATGATTCAGGGTGCCACAAAAACTATCGATATGTGGGGGAAATTACGTTTTGAATTAGTTAAGAATAATCCAAAATTAGACCCTGTTCTTATTCCTCGATGGCGTTCAAAGGCTCCTAAAAATGACCCCATTCATTTGAGAGCACTTTGGTTCCCCCAGTTTATTTCAATTCTTTTTGTAATCATTTGGGTATTGATTGCATATTTTTCATGGAGGTTTCCTTGGCTAAAACCACCAATCGACAAAATCCCATAAAACTAGAGCTTTGCACTATTTTTTATAAAAACTCCATTATAGCCAAGCTAACATTGCACTAGAACGGAGAAATCCTCTATTAGTGTGATCGCCACTTCGTAGTTTAGATTGACAATAGAGTTGACAATAGAAATATTGAAATCGGCTACTAAAGTCGGCTCAAAGTAGTGATCGCCCCTTCTATTAATTAGCTTAACGATTCGTTGCGTTCCTCAATCCATCCTAGCAGGAATAATAGCAATATTCCTATGACCCTCAGATTATTGGCGATCGCGGTTGAAATTCCTGTTCAATGCCTATAATAAACTTAAAAACGACTTAACAAGAGGTTCAAATGGTTGTTGCACTGCCACAGGAACACTTAGCGATCGCTAAACCCATCACTGTCGAAGAATACCTCGCACAGGAAGAACTGGCCGAGGACAAAAGTGAATTGATTAATGGAGAGATTATCAAAATGGCAGGAGCATCTGCAAACCATAATCTTTTAACGGGAAAACTTCATGCTCGTTTATTATTAGCATTAGAAGATTTAGAGTACACAGTTTTCATGAGTGATATGAAACTCTATCCTTCTCATTTTAAGAATTATTTTTATCCTGATGTAATGGTGATTAAGGGTGAACCTATCTTTACAGATACGAAACAAACGGCGGTTACCAATCCTTGTCTAATTGCAGAGATATTATCGGTTTCAACAGAAGGATTTGACAAGAACCAGAAATTTGGTTTTTATCGTGCTATCAAAGAATTAGAAGAATATCTCTTAATTGATCAGTCAACTTATCGGGTGGAGTTATATCGTAAAGTTGGCGATCACCAATGGTTATTAACGGAATTATTCGGTCAAGAAGAAATAATTATTTTAGAATCTGTAGGTATAAAAATTACCTTAGCTGATCTGTATAAACGGGTCAATTTTTAGTCAAGAACCTTTAAATATGATGATTTCTTTCAATCGTCATTGTGTGACAAACTAATTTTCCTAAATCCGACTAAGCAGTTAAGAGCAATATAATATTATTCACATTAAAATTCTCTTTTTCATCATTATGAATCAATCTCCTAATGATCCTGAAGTTCCTAAACAACTTTCCACAAATGAATTAGCCAGCGATCGCACCGAACTGGCCAAATATCGCAGTCGAGCCGCCGCAGACCGTACCTTAATGGCGTGGATTCGCACCGCCTTATCTCTCATTGGTTTTGGGTTTGGTATTCCTACGATTGTTAGAACTATTGAAAAGACCCAAGTCGAGCATCAACTTGAACATCACCTTCACCCTGTCAGATTTTCAGTCATTGTGGGGCTGGCTTTTATTGGCACAGGAATGTTAGGAATGGCTTTAGGATTAAAAGAACACCGTCAATTATTAAAGCAAATTCAAAGCGATCGCTATACCTATGAAAACTCTCACAGTGCGGAAATTATCGGGTTAGCTTTATTGGTAATTGGCCTGATTAGTTTCATTGGGGTGTTGATTAGATCACTCAGTTTTTGATTGTCGCAGACTTTTTACAGACCTTTGTGGCTTCCCCTCCTCGTCAAAAAGTAGCTCGTTTCACATTGATCAAGTGTTAGCAAAACTGCAAATGGTACAAACAATCGTTAAGGAACGATGATTTTGTCTTGAATTTGAGGGCAAGTTTTTCTCTAATTTTTGGTAGATAACTTTCCCGTTAATGAGATAAGTTACTGTTAATATGATATCAATCACTCTTTCAGCACGACAAAAATGATTAAATTTAAAAAAGTTCCCTTCTTAGTTGCCGGAGCGATCGCCATTCTAGTTTCCCCTACTCAAGCTCAACCGATTGAAACCCCAGAAGTTGAAACCTCAGAAACACTTAATATTCTCCCAGGCAACAATCTCTCTCTCATCAATCAATCTAAGTGTTCTAACTTTTTAACCCTAAAAAATACGATAAAACCAATTGCTAGTAATGGCGAAAATACTTCTGTAAACTTACCCGAAGATCAATCTGTCACCAGTACCTGTGCCGCCGATTTAGATAGTGTATCTGCCAACCCTGAAACCTTAAGTCTTCAAGAAACTGCTTCAGAAAACGAATCGGCTAACCCTTCACCCGAAACGCTAAAAATTTTACCCATTGAAGAAGATAGCGATCGCTGGAAATTTGTTTTCCAACCCTACGCTACCATTCCCATTAGTACCTACGGAAGCGCAACGGTTAAAGGACAGACCGTAAATTACAGCCTGAGCCTAGGACGATTATTACAATATCTTAGTGTAACGGCTAGTGGTCGTGTGGAAGCCTGGAAAGGAAATTGGGGATTTATTATTGATGGTTACTACGCTAATTTGAATGCGATTGATGGTGTTCAGCAAACCAAAAGTCGCACTCCTAGTCCGATTAATGCGGTGGACTATGTTTTAACCAAGGGAATTAACACTAATGTTCAGGAGGTTGCTAACCAATTAGATCAAAACGTTCAGGTATTGAAAGAACAGGAAGAATTTAAGGCGAGTACAGCCCTCCAAAATCTTGAGCAGGAGGTAAATAATCTCCAAGCAACTCTTACTCAGGATGCTCAATCTCTAGAAACCTTAGAAACTAATTTTAAATCTTTCCAACAGACTTTAGCTCAAGATGGTCAGAAATTAGAGACTTTAGCCACCAATATTCAAGAAGTTCAATCCCTGGGTATTCCTCTTGAAGTTAATCAAGGACTCAAAGCTGCGATCGCCCTCAATAGTGCTATTGCCAAGAATCAGGAGCAATTACAAGGGCTACAGCAACAAATCCAAAATCTTGGGACGATTCCCAGCCTAGATCAAGTTCAGCAAAATCTACAACAAACGAAGGCAGCCTTAGAAGAAGCGGAGCAAACAGTTAAAGAACTACAACAAATTCAAGATAGCGAACCGCTAAGAACATTACAAACTACTATTGAACAAGACAAACAATTAATTGATCAAAAATTACAAGAGATTGACAAAGTTAAAAACTTTCAAGAGAATCGAGAACCACAACAGATCAATAATGATATTAATAGCAGTCTCCAATTTGATCAAGGAATTTATGACTTTGCTATTAGCTACAATTTTGGTGATACGCCGCCTACTAGTTTACCCAAAGAACCCTCTGAACAAGAATTTCCTCGTTTTTGGTTTCAGCCAATTTTAGGAGTTCGTCTGAATGACATTAACCTACAAATTCAAAATACGATTAACTATGAAATATCTAGTAGTTTAGTCAATATTCAAGGTACAGCCCAGGATACAGTTCAAGCTGGAAAACTATGGTTTGAACCCCTCGTTGGTGGAAAATTAGGTTTACAATTATCTGATCCTATTGTCCTTTGGCTGCGGGGCGATATGTCAGGCTTTGGTTTAGCAGGAGATACGGATTACAGTTGGAATTTACTTTTTGGCATGGATTGGTGGGTCAGAGAAAATATTTCTTTGCAATTAGGTTATCGTTTCTATGAAATTAACTATAAAACAGGCACAGGAAGTAATGCTTTTGGCTTTTCAGAATTATTTAATGGCCCCTTTTTATCGGCCAGTTTTCATTTTTAAGTCTCGATCCTGTTAGTTCAATCTACGGCTATACTACAATAGCGGCGATCGCTTTTTCTTATTCATTCCCTAAAAAGGGCGATCGCTCTCATTGGTCGTTTTAACGTTTTAACATCGTGCTTTGGGTATTATGCTCAAGGCTTTATCAGAATATGACCTTCACTCTCTGCAATAGGGATGATGCTATCATTGAAAAATGGGGAGAGAGAAGGAGAAACAGACAACCGTGATCGCCTTTTGAGTTTTTCAGACAGTAAAGATTGAGGAATCATCAGGTTAGCTGTCTTGACTCTTGGCCTTTATATACTGATTAGGTTAGCATGAACAAAGGGTATGGCACTTAGCCTGGCGGTTTTAGTATGAAAACATTAATATGGCAATCTTCTGGTTTCGCACTCTCTTCGGCGATCCTACTATACCTAGGGTTAGTTGATTTCAGGCTCCTCCCTGTTCAAGCGGCTCCTGACCCAGATAATTCTCTACAGCTGCCCAATCGTCGCAAACCCGGAGCTAGTCGCCCTAGTAGTGAAGTTGTTGAAGCACCCATGCGCCGTAAACCCGGAGCCAGTCGAGAGGCGATCGCTCAAAATCAATGCCGTTTTAATCCTCAACAGCTTACAGCCCTTATTCCCCCTTCCCTCTCCACCGCTACGGCTTCAGCCAGTCCCACGCTTTTCTTTGCGGTTCCTAGTATCCCTAGCCATACTTCCCTTGAACTTGTGCTGCGTAATGCTAAAGATGAACTAGTATATGAGCATACTTTCGCTGGAGTTACCACCGCCGGAATCTTACCCATTGCTTTGCCATCCCATCGTTTAGACAGTCAGCAACAATATCATTGGTATCTTTCAGTGATCTGCAATCCCAGCGATCGCGCCCATGATCTGGTCGTAGAAGGACTTATTCAACAGGTTGAGCTTGATCCCTCAGTTCAGCAAAAACTAACTCAAGCAAATCCAGAAGAACAGGTGGCTCTATACCAATCTCATAATCTCTGGCAGGACGAAATCGCTACTCTAGTCAGCATCAAACAATCCCATCCCCAAAATTCCCAAGTTCTCAAGCTCTGGCAAGACAGTCTTCAAGCAACGGAACTAGACAAACAAATTGAGTCCCTTCCCATCCTTCCTGTTCAGAATCCCTAATCTTCAGAAACAGAGTCCTAGCAATAAAGATCCCAGGCTCCTATTTGCGAGCCAACAAAGTGCGTAACAGAAATTGAGGAAGAACTAACATCCTTTTCCACCGCCAGGGTTCTTGGTAAAGACGATAAAACCACTCTAGATTATTATCACAAAACCATTGAGGGGCTCTTTGTTTCTGCCCCGACCAGACATCAAAACTTCCTCCGACACCAATCCAGATTGCTTGAGGACAGAGATGGCGATGTTCTCGAATCCAGGTTTCCTGACGAGGAACCCCCAAACCGACGAGAATAATCTGAGGTTGTTTTTCAGCAAGCGTTTGACACCATTCCTGCTGTTCTTCGGTCGATAAATATCCATGATTGGTCAAAATATTGAGATGAGGAAATCGCGATTCCCAATAATAGGCAGCCTGCTTAGTTATCCCTGGCTGTCCACCATAGAAAACTATTAACGGTTGATTATCCATAGCTGCTACTTGGGTGATCAAGGATTCAGCCAGTTCAATCCCCGGACAGCGTTTTTGCTGTTCCCCTTCTAGTCGTAGGTATAAAATAACCCCAGCCCCATCAGGAATCACTAGATCAGCTTGACGGATAATCTCGCTCACCTCTGGATTTGCTTCCGCCAGCATGACCATCTCAGAGTTCAAGGTAACAACGTGAGCACCTTGCTTTTCTTTTAGACAACCCATCAGCCAATTGCTATAGTCATTGAGAAGATGGACTGGTAGGGTAAAAACAGTGCTCTTTTTTAGGATCTCTGAGATCATAACTATGAAAATAGTTTAGTTCATCATCGAATTTAACATATCTTTGTCCATTTTCTAAAAGAAACAGTGTTGCTTGGGTGAAATTATGAATCAAGGTATTTATCTACTTGCCAATGACAAGGTTATTGATAATGCGATCGCGCTTCTCAATAGTATTTTCTTACATGATCCCTTGCTCCCGATTTACCTTGTTCCTTTCGACCAAAATTATCAGCAAATTGAGAAAAGATTAGGGGCTGAATATCATGTCAAACTTTTTCCTGATCTCGATTTTTTAGAACGTTTTACCCAAAATATTGCTAACATTTTTGATCGGGATTTTTTAGCATTACCGAACAAGATGCGAAAGCTAATTTTGTGGTTTGGCCCATTGGAAAAATTTCTCTACTTAGATACAGATATTATTGTTTTTCAACCTCTTGCACCCATTTTAGACTTACTCGATCAACAAGAATTTATTTGCTGTGACTATCACCATAAACATCGAAAAATAGAAGATATTTTCTCTGATCAAATTTTAACCCAGGAAATTTTTACACCTCAACAATTAGAGGATGTCTTTAATAGTGGTTTTTGGGCTTCCCGTCGAGGGCTTTTTTCCGAATCTGAACTTTATACCCTGCTCCAAGATTGCGCTCAACATCGGGATTATTTTGACTTTACGTATCGCACTACTGACCAACCTTTACTCAATTATATTATTTTAAAAACCACAACCCAACGGCTTAATTTAACTCGAATTAACTCTGAAGCGGGTAGTTGGGCTGGCTCTCCTCATTTTCAGCGTCAGGGCAATGCTTTGTTTGATCGGGATAGACCCCTGCGTTATCTTCACTGGGCGGGTACTCCCATGAAAACAGGTGGCCCTTATCGAAAAATCTGGGAACATTATCGCTATCTCAAAGAACCCAATATGATGTCTCGATTAGCACGATTTCGTGAGCTACCCCGACTAAATTGACCTTGAGTAGGAGACGTTTGCAAAAATAACTTTTGTCAGCTTAATGCGCGATCGGTTCTCCCATATCAAAGTAAGTCATGCCTGTTCGTTTGTCCGTTAACCATTTTTGATATTTGAGATAGATATCTGATCCTGGAATTGGCTCAGAAAACTCTTTGGGTAATTTATAGTGACTGGTAGGATAATCAGACATTAATTTCTGAATCGCCTGATAATTGTAATTCCATTTACGTAGAACTTTCATCAGTTCTTCAAATTTGAGATAGGAAATCTCATGACGATGGGAAAGTGCAATATACTGCACCATGACGGCATAGCATCTGGGGACATCCTGCTGCTCTGTTAATTTAATAATTTTTCGTAAAGCATGAAAGGTATCATGATTTTGTTCTACCAACCTAGTCAAATTATCGAGATCATGAACATGTTTGGCTTCAATATCCTGGATGATATTAGCGATCGTCCGTAAAACAGAATAGTCAGCTAACTGAAACGCTTTGAATAAGGATAAAAGCTGTAGCCCTAAGGGATTTTCTGAAATCCTTTCTAGATGTTTAGTATAGGCTTGTGTTGCATTTTTCCCTTCTTCCGTTTTGATCAGGGGTAAAATTTCAGCTGATTTGGCCATCACCGCTTGACGAAATCCTTGACTTTTATCAATGTCCTGAAGCTGCGCTTGCACAAAATCATAAAATTCTTGTTGCTTGTAACCGCGATATCGCAATTCTGTTTGGTCAATGGCAATAAAGGAATCCTTGGCATTAATCGCTAGTTGGAGTAATCGAATACTTTCATCTAGACCGGCATAATCGCCCAGTCCATTAAAGAGCATATATTTAGTCTTAACAAAGGAGATAAATTCATCATTGGCAAATTTATCACTGTCGATCGCCTGAGCAGTTTTTGCAAAAACGAGTAAATCAAGAAAATATCTTTTTCGCTGCTGAACGACTTCCTCTGGAACAGATTCTTTTTCAACTTTTTGGATGAGATCGGATAGTAACCCCCCTTCTCCCATCACAGGTCGATTCCACCAGGGAAGTTCAGCTTGGACAACTTCTGACGGTGAATGAGAAGTACTGTCAATGGACTTAGTCATTTTTTACTGCCTCAATAGCCAATCTATTATTATTGTATAACCTATGGTTTTTGCTTTTTGGACTTAGTGCGTTTGCACTGATGAGCTATTGTTAGTGATTAGTCTGTTTCAAAATCAATGTAGGTAATGCCCGCTTTTTTATCCGTTAACCAGTTAACATACTTGAAATAAGTGGATTCTCCCGCAATAGGTTCTTGGAAAGCAAGAGGTTGCTTATATAAGTGGGGAGGATGAGCTTCTCGAATACCAATAAGGGTTTGATAAGGTCGATACCAACGCTTTAAAATAGACATCAACTCATCAAACTTGATAAACGAGAGACCATGACGGTAATTAAGAGCGATATATTGAACCATTCTTGCATAGTTATCCGGATTATGATTGCGGTCAGAAACCTTAATAATCTTACGTAGGCTTTCAAAGGCATTATAGTTTGCCATTACTAAGGAAATTAAGGTGCTGTAGGACTGTAAATCTTGCTTATCCAGAGCTTTAATCAGATCTGAAATCTGTCTTAAAACAGAATAGTCAGCCAACTGAAAAGCTTTAAATAAGGAAAGTAATTTTAACCCTAAATCATCTTCACAAAGTCGATTTAAATGTTTAGAGTAGGCTTGGAGCGCGACTCGACCTTCCTCAGTCTTAACTTGAGCAATCACTTCTGACAACTTAACTTGAATATTTTCTCTAAAGACATCGATATTTTCATAATTTCCCAGTAAGTCTTCTGTATACTTGTAAAAATCTTGCTGTTTAGAACCACGAAAGCTGAGTTCTGTTTGGTCAATGGCAATAAAACTATCCTTGGCCTCGATCGCTAGTTGCAAAAGACGAATACTTTCATAGAGATTAGCATAGTCTCCAATGTTACGAGACAATAAGTATTTGAGCTTAATAAAGACTAAAAACTCGTCCTGTCCAAATTTTTCATTATCAATTAACTCGGCATTTTTACCTAACACCCGAATATCGGTCATGGCTCGACCATGAAGAAAAATAGCACTATCGGAGACCATTTCACGGGTTTGAAAAAATCTTCCCAACAACTTATGAAACCATTGACCAATCATGCCATTTGGGCTAAATAGGCCCCGCTTCCACCAAGGTGGTTTGGGAGACGGTGATGGCTCGTCAGTAAGTTTGGTTGGAGATGGATTTTCCATTGTCACAATACCCAAAATTGATGTAAACAGAGGTTCTGAGACCAAGAATTGTCCCTATTCTACCCTATTCTTTTCCCAGAGCCAGTTTTTCTTCCCTTTACAACAGCAAAGAATCCTTTTGGGGAACAGTGGCTTCTGAGACTGAAGTAATTATGGATGCCTGCTCAGTGACTTCTCCAAAATCGATGTAGGAGTATCCTGTTTTTTGATCAGTCAGTGAGTTTTTATAGGTTAAATAGAGTGAAAGTCCTGGAATCTCACGGTTAAATTCCTGGGGTTGTCGATATTCACCCTCTGGATGGGCTTGACGAATCTGGACAATAGCCTGATACGGTTTATACCACTCTCGGATTTTCTGGATTAATAACTGAAAAGTTACAAAAGATTCTTGATAGCGGTAGCTCAATCCAATGTATTGAACAAGTCGAGCATAGGTATCGGGGCTACGATCTGCGTCGGTCATTGCGATCATATCACCTAATATTTCAAAGTCGTCGTAGTGATTCATGGTCAGAAAGGTTAAGCTTCGTAGGTCAGTGACATCCTGTTCTTTTAAACCAGCAATAATATTGGCAATTTTATGAATACTTTGTAAGCTGGCAAGATCACTCGTTTTAAACCGTCGAAAAAAGGCGATCGCCTGGGGATAGGAGATAAGAGTATATAAATCTTGGATATAGGACTCTAATTTTAAGCGGCCTTCTTCCGTCTGAATTTGAGGTAAAACCTCAAGATAGCGATTATTAATTTCTGTTTTAATTACCTCTAGATCTTCTAAATGGAGTAATTCTTGGTTGACAAAATGATAAAATTCCTGCTGTTTTCTACCTTGACAACTCATCTCAATTTGGTTGAGGAGTATGCAGCTTTTTTGAGCTTGTAAGATAGCTTGAAATCGGCTTAAATATTCTGATGAGCTTTGGTACTCCTTAATATTATTATTCATGCAGAAACGCAGCTTAGCAAACAAGAGAAATTCTTGTTGTCCAAATCGTTCGTTGTTGATCGCGATCGCGGACCTCGCCAAAACCCGAATTTCATTAAAAGCCTTATTATGTAAAAAGCGTTGACTTTCAGAAACCTTAGGCTTGGCTTTACCCATGGCTTCTAATAAACTTTGAGAAAGTCCATTTTCTCCTAAAAAGAATTCATAGATTTTCTGATAAGCATTAATACTTTTCAACCAACCGAGAAAGATGAGGATGATGACTAGTGAAATAGTCGGTAAATAGGGATTTAGGGTTTTAGAAAAGTCATTTTTATCGGTATCAATGAGTGCCAAGGATGATTCAGAAGCCTTTTGACTTCTAATCAGATTGAGATCCATAATTCCTTTTTCATCAAATTGTTGAATCAGTTTCTGGGCCTCAAACATATTAATTTTGTCTTTGAGTTGTGCCTCTTCGACTAGACTTTTATATCGTTTTTCTAGATTCTGATTAATGGGATCCGCTTTTTTATGAATACTGTGATGAATCTTTTGTTGAATAGGGTCAGAGCTTTCTGGAGAAGTTTTAACAGCAGGCGTAGTCATAGGATACAATTCCTGTCAGTAAATTATGCACTAAAATACTAACTAGGATACCAGATTGCATTAATTTGTTCTATGACTTCGGTAACTTGTTTTGACAAGCAGAGGCGATCACCGTCCAGTAAAACCGTAACATGGCCCAACTTCCGACCCGGACGGGCTTCTTGTTTTTGATACCAATGAATGTAAGTATTGGGTAAGTCAGCTAATCGCGCTCTTTGTTGGGCGTAGTCACTCTTAGCAACTTCGTACCCCAACAAATTAACCATCACTGCCTGTGGACATTTTAGGCGGGGCGAGCCCAAGGGCAAATCCATAATGGCTTGTAGCTGCATGGCGAATTGAGAGGTTTCACAGGCATCCAAACTATAATGTCCCGAATTATGGGTACGGGGAGCCACCTCATTAATTAAAATTTGTCCCTCTGAGGTTAAAAAGAATTCCACCCCAAAAAGACCAATGACTTGCAGTTCTGTTAACAGCCTTTGGATCTGCTGCTCAATTTCTGATTGTAATACTGAGGAAATCTCGGCTGGAGCCTTTACCCAACGACAGACTTGATTTTCTTGATAGGTCTCCACAATCGGATAAATAACGATTTCCCCTGCTTGATTACGGGCCGCGATCGCCGCCAATTCCCGTTCAAAAGGAACAAAAGCTTCTATCATCCAGCCACCTGATGGGATTTTGGTCGAGATTGCTGCTAACTCTGCTGCTGTTCTTACGACACAGGTTCCCTGACCATCGTAACCATGACGACGGGCTTTTAAGACAAAAGGATAGTCCAAGGGGGGCGGTTGAGCCGGATCGTAACGACCAAAAGCAGGGACCGGCAAGCCAATTCTTTTTAAATAGGTGCGTTGCTCATATTTATCCAGGAGCGGGGCAAGGGACTTTAAACTGGGACGAAAAATCACTCCCTTTTCCGCAAGAGCTTGTAAGGCGGTTAAGTTAACAAACTCATTTTCAAAAGTAATGACATCACAGACCTGGGCCAGTTGGGTAGTTGCTTCGGCATCATTGATCGCCGCTAAAATGACTTCCTGAGCCAGGGCGATCGCCGGATCATTAGCATGGGGCGTTTGGACAATTAAATCAAGATTTAAACGGGGAGCTTCTTGGGCCATCATCCAGGCTAATTGACCGCCACCAATCACCCCCACTTTCCGATTGATCATGTTCTTTTGCTATTGTTCTCAAAAAAGTATTACATCCCAATACCAGCGATGTTCCTTACCCTGGCTAGTTTTCTACAAAGATGAGGAGACAATCTAGGGACAACCCAAAGATTCACGAGTACTAACCCCTGTCTTAGAATTAACGCCCTCTGCCACCCCACACAGTCGGCTAATTTGTTCACTATCTAAGACCGCTAAACTAAAATCTGCTCCCGTAATTTGAGCATTGTTAAAGGTACTTCTCATCATAATCGCTTCTGTGAAAACAGCATCCCGCAAATCTGCCTCATTAAAGTTGCTCAGATAGGCCAAACCATTGGTTAAATCAGCCCCTTGTAAATTCGCTCTTAACAACGAGGCCGCATTAAAAACCGCCCCCCGTAAATCCGCATGACTAAAATCGGCCGTAGAGAGATCCACATTGGTAAATTGGGAAGTCTGTAGGTTCTGTCCCTTAAAATCCTGCCCCTTTAAAACCGTATTCTCAAAGGTTGAACTGCTTCCTGTGACGGAAGAAGAACTCGCTGCCCAGGCCGATGCAGGTACAATGAACCAGAACAGGGTTATAAACACCATGACAAACTTGAAAAAGAACTTGATCATAAAACCGGGACTAGGATGTAAAGATTAAAATTTATTACAATTCTATTTTATCGGAAAGCTGCTTTAAGTTTCTGGAAAGGCGATCGCCTTTATTTTTTACCCTTATTTTGCTCAATTATCGATGACGAACTCAGCCTTTTTCCAATTTGAACAGGATTTTGTTGATAACCTGCGCTGTATTCCTATGCTGGTCAGGATGAAACTCGACACCTGTGGCATCAAACTGAAGCTAAGTCACTGGCATCATCTAACCCCCGCAGAAAGGCAGCTTTTAGTGGATTGGCCCTGCTCCACTCCCCCAGAGATCAAAGACTATCATCAAAAACTACAAACCCTACTGATCAACAAAACTGGCACCGCCGCCAGTGAACTTCCGATTGATCCCCAGCCAGCCTGGTTAGACGTATCAATGATTCCCGAAAGTGTTCAAAGCAAAGCAGCCGAATTTGACATAAATCTCAGCCTAGCTAACTGGCAACAATTCACACCGAGTCAACGTTTTGCCTTGATTAAATTGAGTCGTTCTAATCACGAAAATGCTAACTTTTATCCAGCCCTTCAGGAATTTGGACTTTTTGGCACATCCAACGCTCAAGACTAAATTCTGACCTGTAAGATAATTTTGATTGACTCGGTTGCCATCTTCTCAACCGAATTATCCCCATCCGCTAAAACAGGGGAAAGCTACCGATCCACAAAACAACTCAGATTGCACTAGAATCGCTTTGCCCATCAGAACTTTCCCCCGATGCTAATCACGTTTAGCAAACACTAACACTTAGCTTAACGACGGGGAACCGCAGAAGCAATGTCAATGTTGAGAGCCGAGATTTTAGGGGTCATAGCAGCAGCAGGATTAATACTGCGGGCCATGCTTAAGAAGTTCATCGGATCGCCAGCTTTTGCTTTTTTGTCTTGAGGGATAAAACGACGAACCTCGTTTTGCCAAACCATTTGGGGGAAGCCCAGTTGACGACGATGGTAAGCATCGTAACGGGGAGATTTGATATTAAAGGGTATTTCACCAGCTTCTCTGCCCGGAAGATTCCGGCGGCGTTGATAGGGTACGGTATCGTAGCCAAAGTTGCTTAAATATTCATCGGTGTTGAGTAATTCATCAACGAAACCTTGAATACCCTTATTAACAACAACAATAGACCAGGCGATTTTTTCCCGCTCACTATAAACGTCCCGACCTAAAACCCGTTGAACGGTTTGCTCAACAAAGCGATAGTTACTGTTTTTGTCATAGAAGCTAGAACGATAGGTCTTGGAGAGTAATAACCCCCGAATGAAGTCCCGTACCGTCAACTGTCCATTGCGAAGTTGGGATTCGAGTACCGCGTCCCGATCGCATTTGAAGGCATGGAAGAAAATTTGACGATAAGCAGCTTCGATTAAATTCCCCATATCGGACGGCGAAAGCAGATTTTCAGTTGTGAAGATGACAGAATGCTCATCTCCTTTTACTTCAAATGCCGCTACACGCACGTTCTGGCTTTTGGGCGCGTACTCTAAAAGCGGAATAGCCAAGTTAGAACCTCCGTAATCTTAGAAAAGCTTTAA
Organism: Snowella sp.; assembly: GCA_035285405.1. Lineage (GTDB taxonomy): Bacteria > Cyanobacteriota > Cyanobacteriia > Cyanobacteriales > Microcystaceae > Woronichinia. The sequence continues at coordinate 15,600 of JAYKJI010000376.1, forward strand.
ATTAAGATATCCTAAATCATAAGGGAGCAAGGGCCTCAACATCGTTAAATGTGACAATTTATTACAAAGCTTAAAGTTTTTTGGGGATGGTGTTTGGTCTGGGATTTAACCGTTGTTTACCAGCCACTGATCTGATCATAGTCAACTCCAGCAGAATCAGGAGTTAAAACGGGCTGTTCGACTCGCATTTCTGTGCAAAAGGTCGCGGTGTTAAAGCCTCCAAATCGCTGTACCGTACTGGTTCTGAGGCGAAGATGGGGACTCGCAAACCAAAAACGTTCAATAGTGGTCATGGTTTCGTAGTCTGTCACTAGGACTAAAGCCTCTTCTTCATCCAGATGGTAGCGGCCAGCAATGGGAACAATTTCTGCATAACCTCTTTCCCGTAAGAGCATTCCCTGTTGATGATTATCGGCATCGGGAATGAGGGCAAAGACCGTTGTGCCTTCGTGGTTTTCGTCTTCTTTGTCCCAAGCCATCGAACTTTCCCAACGAACAAAGGCTCCACCGATCGCTCTACTGGGCTCTACTTCATGTAACTGACAAATTTCTACTACTTTGGGATGATCCGCCGCGAGGGCCTCAACTAAAATCTCGGAAGTCCCGATTTCAGCCCGACGAAAAGCCAGATGATGAGTGGTGCGCTGCGATCGCCAATTACCCGCACTTTTTTGGAAAAATTCCATTGCATCCACAGTTTACTGATTCTCCTTAACTAAAATGAACGCGAATAGCATTGCCCTTAACCTTGACCATTTAGCCCAAGGTTTAAAATAATTAATCCCTAATAATATATCAAAATTCCAGCCCAATTTGAATGGAAATAGGAAGGGGTTCTCCCCCATGCTTACTTGATGCTCAAGATGTTAACGCTAAAGATTGAATAGTATTTTTAATCGTTTTTGCATCCAGGTAATAACATTACTATCATCTTCTTCCTGGCTTAATAAGCCTCGTTCGGCTAACTCTTGCTTTCGCTGCATTAATTCTTCCTGGTGTTGGCTAAGTTCTTTGATTAAGGCCAACTGAAAATCAGGGTTGGCTTGGAGAAGTTGCTCAAAATGATGATGACTAATCCCAAATAAAACCGTATCTTCTAAGGATTTGACCGTTGCGGTGCGGAGAGTTCCTAACATAAGAGCTAATTCTCCAAAAAAGCTGCCTGCCTCCAGTTTTGCTAAGGTTTTCCCCAATTTTTCTGTGAAGATTTCAACACTACCTGAAAGAACAATATAAAAGGCATCTCCTAAATCCCCTTCCCGGAATAAAATTTCACCAACTTTTAATTTTCTCAATCTTCCGACCTCTAACATTTGTCTAATTTCTAATTCGCTAAGATCGTGAAAATAAGGAACAGAGCGTAGGGTTTCTCGAATAGAGATTGAAGGGTGAAAATAGATTTTTTGAGATTTCTTATCAAGTTCTTGTGGGGGAATTATCGGTGTTTCTATCCCAGGAATTTCTTTTTGGGGAATCGCCGTTTGAATCGCATCAGCGATCGCATCAGGATTTTTCAACCACAGATCCTGTTGAGGAAAAGCAATCACAATTTCATTAAGCCGAAAGTAATATTCAATAATAAAGCGTAGAGAACTCAAAATTTCAGGGTTGATGCCAATATTGGTTCCTTTAATCCAAACCCAAAGCTCAAAATTGAGGGCATTATCCCCAAAATCTTTAAAAATAACCTGAGCAGGGGGATCTTTGAGAATATAGCATTGGTTATAAGCGGCTAACATCAGCGTTTCTGTGACTAACAGGGGATCCGTATCGTAGGACACACCAATGGGGACTGTTAAGCGTACAGATTCTGTTTCATAATGATAATTAACAACTTGATTCTCAATTAACTGGCTACTGGGTAAAATCACAGAAGAGCCATCCTTTAAGCGAATCACCACTGCACGAGGAGAAATTTCTCTTACGTATCCTGCGTAATTACCGAATTGGATAAAATCACCAATTTTAATTTTTTGTTCTACGAGAATCGTCAAACCACTGACGAAATTTTTCGTTAAATCCTGCAATCCTAAACCAATTCCAATCCCCAATGCTCCCCCTAAAACGGCGAGGGAGGAGATGTTAAATCCAGTCGATTGAAGAATGATAATAAAAGCAAAGGTGCCAATTGTATAGCTAATTAGATTGGCAATAATATTCCGAATGCCTTTTTCAAGAAAAATCTGATAAAGGAGTTTATTCTTGAGTAGAGCATTAAAATAATGCGTCAAAATGAAGATTAATAAAAAATAAAAAAAACCTTGGATAACGGTTAATAAAGAAATCGTTGTTTGTCCAATATTTAAGGTGATGGCATCTAGGGTTTGAATAATCTGAAGCAGAATATTTTTGATGGCAGTCATAGAGGGAAAAGTTGTTATCTTCTAAATCCATGCACTTAATATCTGATGCAATGGCTAATGGCTAATCAATGTAGTCTGATCATTGAGTACAGAAATTTGAGATTGCCCTTCAGAGACTTCATCCTGTAGAACATTATATTCATTGAACAAATAGGTTAAGCAGTTTTCAAGGGAAGTTACTTCTTCTCGCTTGTCTTGAAGCAAATGGGTCAGCGTAATTTCTTCGTGGCGTAGAGAATCCAGTCGTTGTTGCAAGGTTTGACAACTTGCCATTAAGGAATTTTCTGCTTCTCCAAGAGAGGCTAATGTACAGTGCAGTGCTTGTTCCTTTTGGGTTAAATCCTGGGATTGTAGAATAGCATGTTGAATTTGCTGTTCTAGAACATTAATGGCACGGCATACATTCTCTTTATATTGCATTTTCTCTAATATCTCTTGATTAAGCTGCTCTAATTCTTGACGAATAAAAGTACAACTATTCTCTACGACTTTTAGATTATAGCTTTTTTCTAAAAGTTCTTTTTCAATTTCTGATTTCTGATTATTTGCTGCTTTAATTTTTTGATCAAGTTCATCAAGCTTGGCTTGTAATTCCTCTTTTTGAGGATTTAATTCAGCACAATATTGGACAAGTTCATGCCGTTTATTCTGTAAGGAGGAAATTTGCTCACTTAAATAAAATCGCTCTGTTCTCAAGCGTTGATTTTCCGATTCTAAACTGTGATTAAAATTCTGAGCCGCACTGATTGCTTGATAGATTTGTTCCTCATAATTTTCTAAGTCCATCAGACGGATTTCTATCCCCTGAATTTCCTTGGCTAAATTAGTCTGAGCATTCTGTTGGCGTTGCTTTATTTGCATGGTTTTCATGCGATCGCCGATATAACTAGCCGGAAGCATGAGTAAACCTAACAGCACAGATTGACGGGGATTACGAGCCACAAGCCAGGATACGCTCATTGTCACCAGAACTATTATCAAGCTCCGCTCTAGAAAATGACTAAAAATAACGGTATGATCGCGGTTTTTAAAAGAATTTTTCATCGCAAAGCACAAATGATCAGCACTGAATCTTATTTTCAGTCTAGCCCTTATTTTGGGCTTTGGGGTATTAAAAACTCTGTTAACCAATCCTTTAGGATCCAGGTTGCTCGACAATCATCTTCGTTATAGCGCAAAATTAATTCCCGATAATGGCGATCGCCACTTTGTAACCACTGATCATACCAACATACCGATTGATCCCCACTGGCATCCGGATCGCGCCATTGAAAACCGAGCCAATTAGCCAAGGATTTGAGGGAATAACTTTCAACAGGCAAGATTACTGTATTAACCACGTAACGGTGTAGATCAAAACACCTTCTGAGTAATGCGTCCTGTTCCTTTTTCGACGTTCCATAGAGTTCGGCTAAACGTTTAATTGTTTCTACTTCATATTCTGAAAAATGAAAAATAGGGGCCAAAGGATAACGATTCACCAAATCCAGAAAATCTTGCCAGATATTTTGTTCCATTTCGGGCTGATCAGCAAAAAAACCATAGAAATCTTCTTGCTCCGTTTTATGATTGACCACCACAATCCCTAGTAAATAATCTAAATTACGCTCTGGCTCGGCCTCAATATCAAAATATAGTTCAATCGCGGCTTGGGGAAGGGAATCAATTATTTTTTTATCATTTCGCAAAGGTAGGTTTTCCCTCAAAGAAAAGGCTTGGCGTTGAAGTTGAAACGCCAGGGACTTGCCCAAAACCTCCTCTATGTCAGCCACGGAAACATCAGCTAGAGCTTGAATGTTCATAACCCCTAGGGACTGCAACGATTCATATCGACTGGGCGTAACACCAGGCACTAAGGATAAATGCTGTTGAGATTGGGCAATCCCATAACAATGACTCTGCCAATGGCAAAGACTACAACGTTGACGAGAGATAAAAACTTCAGGTTCTTGCTGTTGAATCAGGGTTTGAATAAAATTGCCTAGGGCTTCCTGAAGTCGAGGTTGCCATTCTTCTAAATCCACTCGATAGGTATTGTGACGACGTAAAATAATTTCCGCATAGGACGGCGATCGCCCCTGGCAGAGTTCCAAAAGTTCTCCATAGAAGGCTGCAATGATTTTATACTCTGGCTTTGGTCGGCGACCTAACTGAATACTAACAGGTAAATAGAACCAATTCCCCCACCGAGAAAAACCTGATTGCTTGACTAAAAGATGAGGATGTCCCAAGAGAACTAGGGGTTGCTGGGATGGTTCAGAAGAAGGGAAGGCATAGCTTAAACAACCATTGTAAATACAGTCCACTCCCTGCCCCATCAAGGCCATTGTTTCCTGGCTCCGTTCCTGCCATTGTCTTTTTGGTGTGTGGGGTTCCTGGTAGGAAGGATAATACTCACTTAACACTGCGGCAATATGTTTTTGGCTCTCTTTTCGCAGCTTGAGTAGGAAATCGCGCTCTGGATTGCGCTCTTGTGTATCTCCATAGAGATTCAAATAGGCACGCCGTTGGCAGCGTTTATAATCAAGGAGGAGTGAGTCTGTTAATAACATCACTAGGAAATGCACCTAGCCATAACAGAAAGTTGATCGAAGAAGTTGGTGAACAAGGGTGGCGGCTCCCAGTAGGATAAGTTGCGCTTAACTCTCCCTATTATTAACGATTATTTCCTCATCTGAATATTGGTTAAGTGAGCCAGTCCTAGGTCATAGTCGTCAATTATGGCAAAGAAACAAGATAGCCAAGACTAAACCATTTGCTTCCCCAAAGCAAAAGAGAACTTACGCCCATCATAAAAACAAACACTATTAATAGCCGTATTATCCTGTGATTGGTGGCTAGGTTTAAGTGTATTTGCGTAAGTCCTATTCTAGAAGCCTCCTAGGAGCTTAGGCAGTAGTAACCTCCCTAGATAGGAAAGGTGCTAGGCCGGTTGTAGCTCTGGCTTGAGAAGGCTGAGGTCTGCCATTTTATTGTAATGAAAATTGTCTTCTCCCGTTAGCAAAACACAGCCCCACTTCTCTAGACTGAAGACTTTGCCATAATGTTCTATCTTAGCGTCAGTGAGATAATGGGAATAGGCCTTGACATCGGTTTTAATGGCACGAAAGTTTAGACCAAGGCGAGGTTTGTCACTAACGTTAGGTAACGATGCGTGCAATGTCCGTTGAGTAAAGATGAAAAATTCTCCCGCCTTACAAGGGCAATTCACCACCTTATCGGGGTCAATAGTCGTTTTGAGATCAACACCATATCCAAAAAAGCCCTCTTTCTTATGACCAAAGGCATCTTTCGGCGGTGCTTGATCAATATCTTCTTTTCCTCCTCCTTCGAGAACATTGCCGTATTTATCTACCAAGTCTCCCAATTTAACCTTGTGAGTTCCCGGCAAAAACTGCATACACCCGTTCTCTATCATGCTATCGTCAATAGCGATCCAAACTGTTAATTGGAACAGATCGTTGGCATCCGGAGCATCCAAAATGGCCACATCAACAAATTCCTTAAATAAGTTGGCTTGATGCCAAACTGTTTCCGGCGCGCCGGGAGGTTTCGGAAAAAGATCAGAACGCCAAATTAGAATGTCGGGGCCTAGTAGTTGGGTTAGACGATTCGCGATCGCTGGATGGGTAACGAGTTTATAGATTGTGGGAGAACAAAGATGCCAGTCCCGAACGGTTTCAAAGCCATAGAGTGGAGAGACTTGTCCTAATACGTTATTGTAAAATTCAGGACGATAACCTGCCATCTCTTCGGGTGAACAAAGCTGAAAAGGACCAGCAAATCCATTTTTGTGAAAAAACTGAATTTCGTCGTCAGAAAGACGATCAATTGCATTAGTCATGCTACTTTTTAAATAATGGATTGAAAGTAATGGTTTCGATCACTATAGCAGTCATTTTCCATTTATGAAGTCTGCCAGATAGTATTTTTGGAGAAAGTCTTGATGGTAATTTTACTTTAGTTATTTGCCATAACCGTCCATATTATAGCACCACAAACTTTAGAGATGTTACTTTTGTACAACTGTCAACTGCTCTAACATTTGATGTATGGCTTTTGCAAATAAATCTGAAACGAAGGGCAATACAATACAATATAATTTGTATACAATATTGGCCATTGATTTTATAGATGACAATCTTTCTCAAGTTATGTTACTTTAGCTTCAATGTAAACAGGTGAATTCCCCTAGCAGATTAATCCATTGAGTAAGGTGGTTTTTCAAAAATTCTTGACATACTCATCCATTAACCAAAATTTCATCGGTACATTCAATGCTGACCCTATCAGTCGCGTAGAAAATGAAAGTTCATGATACGTATCAAAAAAATAGGGTTAAAATCTTACAGGGCTTTGTCGCTAAATCCTCAGGTTGATTGATCAACAGATAACATTTCCCCATTCCTCCTATAAAAAATATTTATGTCACCTCCTATAAAAAATATTTATGTCACCTCCTCAAAGATTATGAGTACGCACTATTTCTTGGCTGAAGGCATTATTTCTGGAATTAACGCTGATTACTTTCATCCCTACCGATTAGGGGTCTAGGACATAAAGCTACTTTTTGGGATCAAACAATTTGGATACAAAAAACAACGTTAAAGCACCTGTTTTTATTCTCGCGAATCCTCGCTCATTTACCTCCCTAATTTGTGCCATGTTGGGACAACATCCAGAGGCTTACGGGGTTCCAGAGTTAAACCTATTGGTTTGTGACACCCTAGAAGCCTTAATGGGGCGGTTTAGTAATATTCGTCAGTTTCAACAACATGGACTCTTACGAACTGTTGCCCATCTTTATTCTGGGGAGCAAACGATCATGTCCATTGACATGGCCCGCCGTTGGGTTCTTGCCCACCTTAAATGGAGTACGGGTGAAGTTTATAAGAAGCTTTGTTGTCAGGTCTCGCCTCTACGTATTATTGATAAAAGTCCGGCCTATGCCCTAGATATAGAAGTGATGAAACGTCTCTATCGGGTTTTTCCGAATGCCTATTTTATCCATCTGGTTCGTCATCCTCGTACTCAGGGTTTATCAATTATGAATACGGGAGATGGCTTTATGGCCGTTGCCTCTAAATCCTATGATTACACCACCGATCCCCCCACCTTAGATCCTCAATTTGCCTGGTATGCAACCCAGAATCGTATTCTAAAATTCCTTTCTACTGTCCCGTCAGAACAGCAAATGTTTCTCCGAGGTGAGGATCTGCTCAATGATCCCCCTATTTATTTTGAGAAAATTTGTCAATGGTTAGGTTTTAGCTGGACAGAAGCCGCCTATGAGGCTATTCTCAATCCCCACGAATCTCCATTTGCTTGCCCTGGCCCCTATGGGACGACGATGGGTAATGATCCCAATTTTCTCAATTCTCCCTATTTTAAACAACGTTATGTTAAACCCAGTTCCTTAGAGGGAACCCTGGCGTGGCGTACTGATGGCAAGGGTTTTATTCCTGAGATAGTAGAACTGGCCCAAAGGCTTGGCTATAACTAGGATGACAATACGTTCCAACTGGGGCGATCGCGCCCTTATTGAAAATTTAAAGACTATGACGCTTGAAGAAGTTCCAAACGGTATTCGTTGCTGTTAAGTTACGACTGGTTACACCCAATAAAAATTTCGGTTGGCGATCGCCGTTAGGCCAGGTATGTCCTCCCCCCTGAATGGTATAGAGTAAAACTTCAGAACCATTACGGCAACCCGTATAACTTTGTAGAGTCACTTGAGTGGGATCCGATTGATCTAAAGGTGTGAGGGTTTTCTCCTGGGGATTAGCACGGCACCCATTGTGTTTTTGCCAGAATTGTACTGTATTGGCGATCGATAAAATTTGTCCTCCAGCCCCTTTCGTCATCTGTCCCCCTTTCCAGGGAATAAATTGATCATCAGGACTATTAATCATCAAAATAGATACCGGTTTGGGAGGATTACAAGTCTTTGATAAAGGAGCAGCCATACTAGCCGCAACGGGAGCAAAAGCCGCAATGCGATTGGATAACTCGCAGGCTAATCGTTGGGTAAAAAAGCCACCATTGGAAATCCCGGTCGCGTAAATCCGGCGACTATCAATAGAATAATCCTTCTCTAACTGATTCAGTAACGCTGATACGAAGTCCACGTCACTAATATTAGGATGTAGTTTAGGGGTTCCACGACCATCATTCCATTGGCCATCGATCCCACTGGGATAAACAACAATAAATTTTTCCTGTTCTGCTAATTGATTAAAAGAGGTCGTCCTGGCAAATCCCTTGCCACTACCAATACCACCACCATGAAATCCCAAGACTAAGGGAACAGCTTGCCCGGCACGATAGGAACTCGGCACAAAAATAAAATAATTGCGGGTCATTCCCCCAGACGTAACACTGCCTGTTTGTAAACCACTATCGCCACCATTTCTAACTCCTTGAGAGGGAGATAACTGCCCATTCTGCGATTGAGATCCTTCTTGCAGACGCTCCCGAATCCGTTCTCGAATCCGTTCCCTTATACTACCACTAGGCGTTTGGGGATTAGGACTCTGAGCACAAGCATAAAGCTCAAAGGAAATGATAGTTAGTAAAACTACTAGTAATATCGAGACTTTATTTTTGACGAGGTAATTCATAAATTAGCCATGAGCAGATGAAATTTGCCAGTTTATCGACCCATTATTCAATCGCATTAACTTAGGGTCTTTAACTCGCAACTATGATGTTACAACGAGTGCCTGCCGTCAGTTCAGAGAGAAACTGCCAGTTTGTTGGTTGGTTGTCTGATTTTTAGTAGCAGCCAAAGATTTTGGAATTCACAAAAAGCTGATAGTGCTTAACAACTCTTGCCACTCATCTACTTCAGTTCACTGTCACTAAATCTTCAGTCCCTTTCGTATTTTTAAGGTTAAGCACTATTCTATTGTTTGCTAGAGACTTCAAGGGTCTATGGTTGTATTTTTACGGCACCATTGCCGTTGTAACGATCTTTTGCTTAATTAAATTGCGGCACTTTGGGCAGGAGGAAAGATTGACGACAATCCATAAGTTTGAACCATCCCGTTCATAGGATTATTTGCACTAAGATCGATTGAGGCAGAACTGATACTTCCTGATGTGGGCGTATAGTTACAAATATAATCACACAGTGCTTGATTGGCTGCCGTTAGGCTTGGACTACTTGAATTTACTGATTGTAATTGGGTTTCCGAGAAGTTGATCAAATCACTTTCTGGTATGCTTGTATAGTTCTTGGCACTTTTCGTGACGGTGCCAGCAAAGGTCGCTTTATTGCAAAAAGGATTAGCATCACTTGTTCCCTGAGCGACGGCAGTACTGGTTAATTGATAGGGAAACTGAGCCGCTAAGGACGGATTGGCGGCCAAGGTCTGAGTCCAGTAGCTTAAGCCACTAGCATCGGCATCTCGCGCAAAGCAATTTTGATAGATTTCATTAATAAACGTGTTAATCGTGTTTGGAGAAGGATTCTTGAGGTAGGAATAAAGGCTTTGGGCTTCAGGAGATGTACCAAAGTACTGAGCGATCGCCGTTAAGGACATACCAGACTGAAGTTGTTGATTCCAATATTGCGCACCACTCACATCACCTGCGCGTCCATAATAGGAGACATAAAAACCTGAAATTGGATCCCCATCGGGGGGATTGACATAGACGGGATAGGGGAGATACTGCGTATCTTGACTAATTAGAAAATCACAAAGATATTCGTTTGCTGCGGTGACGGAAGCCTGGGTATCATCCACAGATGCAACGATATTGTAGGCCGCTTCAGCAACGGTAATACTGCTTGAGCCGTAAAAGGGATCAGTTTGCTTGATCCCAAAATTAACTAAACCTTGAGTAAGGTTTTGACTAAAGGCAATTTTGTTTTGTAGAGCCGTTAGATCAGTGCCACTGGCTGTACCAATGATATAGGCTGGCAGTAAGTTAGACGGAATAGCTCCAGAGTTTAACTGGCTACTCCAGTAATTTAAACCATTGGGATCGGCACCGATACCAGGGACAGTAACCGGAGGGAGCGTAGATAGATCAATCGTTTGCTGAAAATTGATATTATAAATTTTGTTAATAAAATCAGTTTGGGATGTGGAAGGATCTGCCAAGTACGGATAAACACTTTGGGCTTCAGGGGAGGAACCAAAACTAGCCGCAATGCTATTGAGTGAGGTGCCACTGTCGGCTAACTGTAGCCAATAATTTTTTCCAGCAGGATCAGCGATACGCTCTAGATAAGTGAGATAAAATCCGGTAATTGCGTCTAGGTTAGAAAAGGTCATAAATCCTCGCAAAATTGAGTTAAGTCAGGTGATAGTAGTGTTGGATTGAATGAGACAAATAAGTCTCAAAGCATTACTGTCTGAATAACAGTGATTCTCCAGCAAATAGCTACTACTATATCTTACCTATTAGGAATACTGCCATATCAGAAAAGACCAAAGCACTTAGATTGGTTAAGAGTGATCTTTAGGTTTAATTATTAATCAATAGAAGCTACCATTCTTTATTTGTAGTTACATTGTTATAGGGTTTAGGACTGATGCTTAATCTTAGAGAATGATAGGGATTTGCGGAAAAATAGGAAGAGCTGCGTTATTCGGACTTGCCATTGAATTAGTTCCTACAATATTTACAATATTGTTAACACCATCACTAGTTCCAAGATAGAAAAAAGCTTTATTTGTTGGTAATGGAGTTGCGAAAGTGGCAGCACTCACGGGGGAAGTCAATCCCACATCCATCGTCGAAGCTATTGTATTGTTTGCGGTAGAGGGTGATGTTAAGCTATCATTCTTGTCCTGTCCACAACCGCAATCCCCTAGAATCATCTTGCCATTAGCATCCAGTTGGATTGTCTCCATTGTGGCAGTAGGTGTTCCTTGATTAATAAGTACGGAACAAAGCTCCTGATTGGCGGTAACAACTGATTGGGGGGTTGAATCCACTGAGCTTAGTAAAATGACTGAATTTTGTATAATTGCGTCAGTGGGTGTAATTCCGTAGTTTATTAAGCTGTTAGTAAAAGTTCGAGCAAATGCTACTTTATTCGTAAAGGCAACCACATCAGCACCTTGAGCAGCACTGGTCAATGAATAGGGAAATTGGGAAGCGGCAGCAGGATTCGCACTTAATAGAGAAGTCCAGTAATTCAATCCATTGGTGTCTGCTGCACGGGCAAAGCTATTCTGATAGATACTTTCAATAAAAGTACTAGCATCTCCTGAAGGTGGTGTCTTGAGATAGGGATAAAGAGTTTGAGCTTCGGTCGATGTTCCAAAGGAGTCGGCGATCGCCTCTAAAGATAAACCCGATTTCAGTTGCTGATTCCAGTATTGATAACCACTCGGATCGGCGGCTCGCCCAAAATAGGAGACATACAAACCAGAAATAGGGTCTCCTTGAGGTGGGTTGACATAAATAGGGGAGGGGGGATTATCTGTAGAGAGAGTCAGTAAAGCGAGACACAAGGTTTGGTTTGCTTGTACGACCGACTCTGTGCTTGAATCTACCGAGTTCAATATCTGAGTGGTTCGGGAAAGAACACTAGACCTGTTGGGAAATAAAAGAGAAACAGAAAGTTTGCACAGTAAGGATTTCATCATCTCTTACCAATTAGGCAGCATTCAAATAGAAGTTCCATAAACCAGTAGAATTCAACATCAAGCGGTC
>JAYKJI010000377.1:0-3789 GCA_035285405.1 Snowella sp.
CGAGAAGGCTAAAAATGCTGGAAGGGCCGCCAGGAAGTCTTAATAATGCCTAAATTTGATGAGGAAGACGACGAGCTGATTGGTCTCATGAAGGAGTATGAAAAATATGCAAAATCATCCCACGGGGACGTTGAGGACTTTGACGAATGGCTAGAAGAGGAATATGGAAAGTCCAAATCAAAAGTAATGAAACCTTCGAAAAAGGGTCGCAATTCAATGAGGATTCATCCGGATTAAACGAACAGCAAATACCATTTCGTTTAAAATTCAAGACCGGCGAATATGCAAAAGACACTGATGTAGGTTTGCCAACACCAGTGCCTTTTACGAAAGAATGGATTTAATTAACGGCTTTCGCGTTCGAGGCTTTCCATCTCTTTTTCCACGAGCAAATCAAACTCTTTCTGATGACGATGTTGGAGCACAAGTCCAGCCCTGCGGCGAGCTTCCTGGCGCATGGCGGTCACCTTCTTACGCTCTTGGCGCTCTTTCTCTGTTAGGCGTGGACGCCCACGGTGAAGACCTTTTGTTTTCAAGGTGTTGTAATCGGACATTTTTAAACCCCCTATTAGGTGAGTGTGTGTAGGTGGATTTGATAATAGCCATATTTTAGAAAAGTGACAACCTCTGTTGAACTTTTTTAGACTAGTCTTTTAGCCATGGAAACATTAATGAAGTACCTTAAACAGCTATCAGAATCCCTAGTCGATGAGCCGCTTGCCCAGGTAAAGGTTGTAGACGTAGTTGATGCTCTACTCGATATTAGGAGTGAGATTTGGGAAACAGGATTCCCAATGGATGGTGACCAATTAGCACTAATGCGTGGCCGTTCTAAGCAATAAAAAAACCCTCGTTTTCGCGTCACTGCACGAATTAAACGAGGGTTTAGTTTTTAGCGGAAGATTAAATCAGAATGGCTCAGACTCATCTGCGCCAACACCTACTGGCTGACGTGATGTGGTCGGCTTCTGACGACGGGGTGCCTGTGAGGCAGAGCCGTCCTGTCCACCTTCTTGCTTTGCACGGCGAGTGACAGCCTCAATCGCGCGAGTGTTGATTGCGATTTCGTCGGCAATCACCTCAACGGTTGAGCGCTTCTGACCCGTTTCCTTGTCTTCCCAAGTGCGCTGCTCAAGACGGCCCGTGACGATTACGCCAATCCCCTTTTCGAGGGTCTTTGCGGCATTGTCGGCGGTGTAGCGCCATGCCGTGATGTTGAAGAAGGAAACTTTTTCCTGCTTCTCTCCGGCCTGGTCGTACCAGACGTAGTTTGAGGCTACTGAAAATGACAAGCGGGATTGTCCACTTGCTGTGATAGTGAGTTCTGGGTCTGCTGTGACATTCCCAATAATCACCACTGGTGCGGGGTTCATATCTTCTCCTTACGGTTTAATTTCCTCGGTCGGATGACTTCGGTGTGCATACCATAGCACTAAGGGCATGGGGACATGGGTGCAAAAGCAAAAAAATATTCTAAGAGTCCTAAGAAAAAAATAAACCTTATATTTATTGAGTATAAATGGGTATTTGTCAATAAATAAACGAGCCTAGAGGTTGTTACGGTGTCATAATTTGGTAATATAGAGGAGTCCAAAGTGACAGACATAGGCAGGTTAGCTACTAAAACCTGTTGCCCTATCCGCCGACGCAGGAGACAATCAATTGAACGCAATTTTGGGATATGGAATTTCTTTACTCTTTTTCATGACCGGCGTTTTAATACCACTAAATACCGACCAAGCTGATGCCCCGTCAGGGGTGACGGAACAGGTTGAGATTGTGGTTGAAAACCCAGTTTGGGCCGAAAGCCAGGGCATCAGGGAGTCCGAGCCGCCATACAGGGCAAAAAGAAATCTCCCCCAATTGCCTCCGGTCAGAGACAATCACGCAGGGCGAAGAGAAGCAGTTCCACAGGACCAAGGGAAGCGATGCCCGGGTTTAGAGCCCGTTTTTGAAGCCTATGGTCTTTACCCAATTGAAACGTGGTCCTATATCGCATGGCGCGAGTCTGGATGCCGACCAAAAGCACAAAATGCAACATGGGATGCCAACGGCAACATGACATATGCTCTTAATAAAGACGGCTCATACGATACAGGTCTCCTTCAAATAAATTCCAGCTGGTACTCAGTAGTAAAAGATGTTTGTGGGGAAAAAGCTGTAGAGAATCATATGCAGGGACTCAAGACCGTACACTGCAACCTGATGGTGGCTCGATTTATCATGAATAACAGTAAGGGCGGATTGGCCAACTGGAGAATGTAGGCAATACTTTGTGAATTGACTTAACCACGGTAGATTTATGGCGTGGAAGAAACATTCGACATCCCAGGAAGGGTTTTTGATTTCAACTCTGACTTGAATTATGGCAAAAAGGGAGAACAGCTAGTCTCTGACTTTTTAGACAATCTCTCTAATGGTGATTTTGAAGTAAAAAGCGACCGCTATAGAAATGGGAGAATGGTCGTTGAGACGGACCAGAACCCACGCGGCAGGATTGACGCAAATGGAAATCAAGTTTGGGTTAAAAGTGGCATAAATATAACCACTGCACGATGGTGGGTTTATATTTACTCCCCAGAGGGTGCGTTTATTGTTGTTGATGTAGGGAGGCTAAAAAGGTATCTCCGCTCTAATAGACATAAGTTCAATGACTCAACTAAAATAAATTTAGGGTGGTCCGACAATCCAGCAAAAGGCTTTCTACTAATGCCGGAAGACGTGATTGATATGCTCATAAACCCCAACTATGATTCTCCAAATGGAAAATGACCAGCCCAACCAAGGGGAAAATGAATCAATTATTGAACTAATTGAGGACTTAAAAAACAGCCCAAACCAGACATTTGCGCAAGTGATAATCAACGAGATTAAAGCACTTCAGGAACGCTATGTTATCTTACGGTTAGATAGAGACAACTGGAAACGCGACTATGGGGTTGAGCGCGATATGGCCGACAGACTTTTTGATGTTTTATCAGCATCACCAAGTAGCAGTTCGGAAGAGTTTGAACAAGCAAAAAATAAACAGGCGTTAATTCACGAATACAGACTTAGAAGGGGTGGACATCTTTAATGAAAAAAATAATTCGCAAATTAATGAGCGTAGAACGAACCACTTTAGGTGGACAAGACACAATTGAATGGTTTGAAGAATCCGATGACGAAAAACAGATAGAAAATCAGGTTGCTGAAAAGGATAAACAGCAATAAGATGCCTTACAACCATGACAGAAGGACACAAATGAAAAAGTTACTTATCACCACAATCGCTGCAGCATCAATTCTTTCTGCATGCGGACAAAAAGAAGTTATTCGCGAGGTACTTGTTACCACTCCGCCAACAACGATGGCTCCAGAGCCAGAACTTAATAAGTTTGACCAGTATCTAGAGATGCTCTATAACGAATCAGCTCAAGCTCGTTCATGGAATGAGTCTGACCTGCTAGAACTTGGTACGACTGTTTGTGAAGTTTTTGACACCGGTGGGACAATAGAAGGTGTTATTAATATCTTTTCACAGAACTCATCAGGCGCTTATGATGATGAGCTTTTTTCAGCGGTAATCGCTGGCTCCGTGATTTACCTTTGCCCAGAGTGGGCAGACTACGTTCAGAGTCAACTGAACTAATGAAGCGAATACAGGGTCGAATAGCGGCTTGACCGCGTTCGCCCCTGTATCGGCTCACTCTTATAAGGTGTAGAAACCGTAGCGGTGACACGGTGGTTCGAATCCACCCAGGGGCACGATTACGGATTTGCTCGAGAGTGAAGCATTGCTAATTTCTC
>JAYKJI010000378.1:0-11778 GCA_035285405.1 Snowella sp.
ATAATGAGAGTATCAATTCTGCCTTTTAAGATTTCGTGAGTATCTTGAATTTCGATTTGAACGGGAGCTTCGGCAGTGATGAAAAAGGGTTCATCATAAAATCCAGCAAGTTCTAGCAGGGGAAAGACTAAAAGCAGTTTAACGGTTTCTTCGGATAATTCTGCTCGGTCCCGATGTCTTCGATAACGTTGGTAGTATTTATCTAGAATTTGTTTTTCGAGAGTAGTAAGTTCAGGTAGATTTTCTCTCCATTCGGGAAAAAATTGATCGTTATTGGCTTGAACTAGGGGAAATTTTTGAGTGAGTTGTTCAAGGCTTATAATCCGTTTTGAAATACTGGTAATAGTTGCCATGATTGTTGATACTAATAATAAATAGTATTCTGTTTTCAAGTTTTAAAGGTTGATCGCCGTTTAAGTTAGCCGACAAAAAGCGATCAATGATCACTCCAGAAATAGATCACTCCAGAAATATTTTTAAGAATTTGAAGAACTTCATAAAATATAATGGAATCTACAGGCGATAATTGTAATTTCCTCGAATGCAACACTATAAATTAATCGGTGTTCGGAGGTAATTCGTCTTGACCAATAACCTGATAAATTCGCTTTTAATAATTCGGGTTTACCAATTCCTTCTGTAGGATTTATAAATATATCCTTGATCAAAAGATTGACTCGCTTCAATAATTTTTTATCGTTATCCTGTAACCAAAGATAATCTTCCCAAGCGGCTTCTGTAAAGGTAATTTTCATGGTTCAATGAGTTCCTTCACAACGGTTTTGCCCGTGTTAGCTTGTTCAATAGATTTGCGTAAATGTTCGGCATTCGCAGGATTTGACAACAGATAGAGGGTTTCTTGCCAAGCGTTAAATTCGTCTAGGGACATTAAAACAGCTTGTTTGCCTTGTTCATTACAGACAATGGTGGGTTCTGCATTGAGATTTACTCGATCAATCAGTTCATCGAGTCTTTGTTTTGCTTGATTACTGGTAATGGCTTCCATAGTTTTTTGTTCAGTTTTAGATTTTAGGGAAAGGTATTTGTAAGTTCGCGCAGATTTTCTGTTCATTCGGGAAAAAATTGATCATTGTTGGCTTGAACGAAGGGGAATTTTTGAGTAAGTTGTTCAAGGTTTATAATTCGTTTTGAAATACTGGTAATAGTTGACATCACTAGACATTAATCATTATTAAACTCAAAAAAATCATAAAGAAAGAATATCTCCAATCAAAAGATACGTATATATGATATAACGCTCAGCTTCTTGTTTAGATTTAATTGTTGTATGAGCAGCTTTATTTGTTGCTTTATAAACTGAATCAATTCGATCACCAATATAATCTAAGTGTGTTCCAATAATCTTTTCATATGTATCACTTTGCTTACGCCCTTCAATATAAAGTGTGAGACGATTGATATAGTTGTCTTGACCGATTTTGATCTCTTTTTCATTAGATTTAATAGTCTGTCCTTTTTGGGGAGGATAAAGTTCGTCTGCAAGTGCTTGAAGAATTTTGCGACAAGCAGTAACCGCGTGAGACCAATTTTCTGGATTCTCTGAATTAATATTGTCATAAACTGATTGGAACTTTTCTTTTTGATTCGGGAATCTCTGAGATATTTTTCCATCTACTATACTTTTTGTCCTATCAAAAATGCCTTGAGATACGTCACTAAAGCTCAATTTATAGAATGCTTCAAGAGTATACTTATAAACTTCACTTTTAATCTTACTTATTTCAGCCTTATTTTTTTCTAATTTTCTAATTTCTTTCTTTTTTTGAGAAAGATTACTCTCCGAGGATTGTTGGATAAGTCGATGTAAAGTATCAAAGTTTTTACTATTATCTTCTTCAAATAATTCATCAAGTCTTTCGCTTACGGTATCAATGTGTGCTTGAATTTCACCGCTTTTATCAGCCAATAGATTAAATCGTTCTGATTTATCATAATCACTGAGTGATATAGCAAGACGAGATGTTTTAAGACAAATTAAGGTTAAGTTAGAAGAAAGTTCATTACTCTCAATATCTTTAATAATATTTTCTGCAAGTGATTTTGGATCATTTAAGGAGGATTTATTCATAATGAAGTTTAGATCATCAATATTCAATAATTACTCAAATTTATAGGAACAGATTTCTAAGAAAATTGACCGTGAAATTGGTTTGATTTCATCAAGAATTAAAGCTTCGTCATAAATTGATATAGCAGCTTTCTCTAGTATGGATTCTCGACAAATTTATCATGAATTAGATATTGGCACAGCTAAAACGTCATCAAGTAGTTGTTCAAGTGTATAAGGACAATTTACCGGAAAATCAACCTTAAAACGAGTCTTAATCCTGACATAAACAAGAGCGTCCCCATAAATTGAGAATAACTCCTGAGATAAATAATTGCGTAAATTGGTTGTTAATCGTCTTCTCAATTGAGTGCGAAAACTAACAATTTCTGCTTGCCAATGTCCAATATTATTTTCTCTTTCCATTTCCCAAAATTCCAATAACAATAGATGGCGAATCAGTTGCTCTAGTAAACTCGAAACAGCGTTTTTCTTTTCACTGCCCAAATCCTCTAACTCCTCAATCAAATTTTCTAGATCCAGATGATCAAATTGACGACCCTTCAGCAGCCCAACAGTTTCTTCCAACCATTGAACATCATCAATTTCATAAAGTTGTTTAAGCGCAGTAGTTACAGCCATCTTTGTTAAACCTTACTAGATAGTCTTTAAACCTTAGTGGCACGATTGGAACTGGCTTCCATTTCCCGAACCTTTTTACCTCGCCAAAAGAGCCGAATTGGTGTCCCGCTAAAACCTAACTGTTTACGGAATTGACCTTCGATATAACGTCGATAATTCTCATTAAAACGACTAGGATCATTCACAAAAAGAGCGATCGCCGGTGGACGAGTGGAGACTTGAGTACCGTAGTAAATTTTTCCCTGTTTTCCCTGACGAGTCGTTGGGGGGGAATGCCAACTGACTGCCTCTTCTAAGACATCATTAATCACCGAGGTTGTCACTCGACGACGGTGTTCTACGGCAGCCCGATCCACTGCTTCTAAGATATTTTGTACCCGTTGTCCCGTTGCTGCACTCGTGAAAATCATTTCTGCCCATTCCATAAAATAAAGACGAGCCAGAATATTTTGTTGATAATCGTAAATGGTAAAACTATCCTTTTCCACCGCATCCCATTTATTGATCACCAAAATAACCGCCCGACCTTCTTCCATGATCCGACCCGCTAATTTCAAATCCTGATCCGTTACCCCATCTAAAACATCAATGACAAAGAGGATCACATCGGCTCGACGAATCGCTTTAAAGGCACGATTAATGCTAAAAAACTCGGCTCCATAATCTACATTTTTCTTGCGACGAATGCCGGCTGTATCAATTAAGCGATAAACTTGACCATTGCGCTCCACAATCATATCGATCGCATCCCTGGTGGTTCCTGCCACAGGACTAACAATGGCCCGATTTTCCCCCGTAATCGCATTGAGTAAACTGGATTTACCCACATTAGGACGGCCAATAATCGCAACCTTTATTTCATCGGGTTCCGCATCCAGATCAATAATTGGTAAATGCGGCGTTAAAGCATCCAATAATTCACCTGTCCCACTCCCATGAATAGCAGAGATGGGGAACGGTTCACCCAATCCCAATGACCAAAATTGAGCTGCTTGAATAGCACCTTGATCAGGAGATTCACATTTATTAACCGCCAGAAAAACAGGGACTTTTTGTAGCCGTAGCCAGCGAGCAATTTCTTCATCACTGGGCATGGGCCCCGTTTGACCATCAACGACAAAGATCGCCACCTTGGCTTCTGCCAGGGCCAACATTGCCTGTTCCCGAATTTGGGGCAAAAATTCCGTATCATCATCAAAAACTAATCCCCCTGTATCCACCACTTGAAACTCTCGATCCTGCCAAAAACCGGGCCGATAGGTGCGATCGCGGGTAATACCCGGTTCATCATGCACGATCGCCTGTTGATTACCAGCAAGACGGTTAACAAGGGTCGATTTACCGACATTGGGTCGGCCAATAACAGCAATAATAGGCAGGGGCATAGGTCAGCAGGGACGGAGGGCAGATTCCCATTGTAGTCTTTATTCGTAAAGCCTAGGTAGGCAAAGGAAAACAAATGGCTCTGTTAGGATAGAAGGAATTAAATCTCTATCCTGATCACGTCTAATTAATTGAGTACAATTCTGTTTCGGACAATGATAAATCGTCTTTCCTTGCACCGTTTAGCCCATTCTTTACTCCTTTTGCTGCTCGGAACAGTAACAACCTTCATACTACTACCGAGTCTAGGCAGCTTGGCGGATGAACTAAGCCAGACGGCGATCACCCCCGTACCATCATTAATTGCCAAAGTCCCACTCAGTGGCGAAAGTTTTGTGGCGGCGGCTGTGGCCCGCACTGGCGATGCAGTGGTTCGTATTGATACTGAAACGGTTGTGACTCGACGGGTTGATCCCTTATTTGATGATCCTTTCTTCCGTGACTTTTTTGGTGGTTCCTTTGCGCCTCCTTCAGAATTAGAACGCAAGATTGTGGGTCAAGGCTCCGGTTTTATTATTGACCCCAGTGGTGTGATCCTCACTAATGCCCATGTGGTGGACAATGCTAACAAAGTGACCGTCACCCTCAAGGATGGTCGTATTTTTAAAGGTGAGGTGAAAGGAGTGGATGAGATCACCGATCTAGCTGTCGTTAAAATTAATGCTCAAGGTGCAGACTTACCGATCGCTCCTCTAGGGGATTCTAGTACTGTACGAGTGGGGGATTGGGCGATCGCAGTGGGAAATCCGGTCGGTTTAGATAACACTGTCACCCTTGGTATTATTAGCACCCTGGGGCGATCGGCCGCTAAAGCCGGTATTCCCGATAAGCGCGTGGAATTTATTCAAACCGATGCGGCTATTAATCCGGGCAACTCTGGGGGCCCCCTATTAAATGCCCAGGGTGAAGTGATTGGCATTAATACTGCTATTCGGGCTGATGCGATGGGAATTGGGTTTGCGATTCCGATCAATCAAGCCAAGTCCTTGCAAACGTTACTGGCTTCAGGGAAAAAGGTTCCCCATCCCTACATTGGCGTACAAATGGTCAATCTTACGCCCGACCTAGCCCGACAGAATAACCGTGATCCCAATTCTCTCTTCATGATTGCCGAAGTGGAAGGTATTCTAGTGGTTCGAGTCATGCCCGATTCTCCGGCGGAAAGGGCTGGTATTCGTCGCGGCGATGTCATTGTGGCGGTTAATAATCAACCCATTCAAGATGGTTCCAAGCTTCAAGCCCTGGTAGATCGTGCTGGTCTCAATCAGGTACTCAAACTTAAAATTCAACGCAGCGATCGCTCTCTGGAACTCACTGTACAAACAGCCCAAATGTCCAATGCGTCTTAATGTTCGGCTCTTTTAGAGATTAGGTCTTATCTTTTAGGGACTAGTGGGACTAGTAGGACTAATCAAGGTACCTGGATTCGGGGCATTCAGCAGAGGAGAAGGTGAGGGTGTGGTCTCTGGTATAGTTCGGACTTCCTGAGCCGATAGCCCATCTCCCTGAAAACCGAAATACCACAATGTGGCCGCTGCTTCTGCCCTGGTAACAGGCTTTTTGGGTTGAAAGAGCGTTGTATAGCCAAAAACCCGCCGAATATTAGACTGATCTCCATTTTGAAAATCGCCATAGATGCCTCGCCAAACCCTGGGATCGATTTTGGCCCCATCCTGAAAACCCCAGGTTTCCTTCAAGTTATCAATCGAAGCATTGGGAAGGGCTTTACGGGTATCGAGGGGAACCTTCCAGGCAATCAAATCTTCTCGCGTTAGGTTGGCATTGGGACGGAACACACTGGCACTGGGATCATTGCTAAGGGGCGAGGGAATTAATCCGGCTTCAGCCAAACCTTGAATCGCTGGAAAATCAGGATCTTTGCTAGACACATCGGCAAAAGCAGGGGTCGCATTTTCGCTGGCTAAACGAATTTGTTTGGCCGGGACATTGGCATAAAAGCGGTTATTGGCAGCTATCAACCAACGAGCATATTCCCGTCGTGTAATCGGACTATTGGGCTGGAAATTTTGATCATTTCGAGCGGAAAGAATCCCTAATTGGCCCAGATCTTCGATGTAGCCTCGAAAGGGTTGGGAAACCCCGGCCAGATCGCTGAATTGCAGGGGACTACCAGGGGAGGGATTGGGGGATGGGGTGACGATGGGAGAGAGGGAGGAGGGGGAGAGAGAGACGGGGGAGAGGAGAGGAGAGGGAGGAAGGGGAGAGGGGGAGGTTTCTAGAGCGGGGTTGACGGCAAAGCGGTTGGCGAGGGGACTACCACTACAGCCAGCCAGCAAACTGATACAGAGAAAAATCAGGGGATAGGGTTTAGTCATTGCGGGGGGTGCGAACTAGCCATCTTTTAAGGCTTTGAGCAAGTTTATTGATTTTCTTTAAAATAAAGGGGTAAATACCTCGATAAAGTTTATCAAATTTGTAATTAAAAAGAATGTCGATCGCCTCGTCAAAACTCAGATATTTTAGATAGGCAACACCGAGATCAATTTTGGCATCATCATATTGCAAATAAACTTTACGGTTAATCACTTCTGAGACATGCCATTTTTGACCAAAATAATCTTTCATGGCCTTTTCATAGCCAGAGAAGCTTGTTTTTTTGCCCTGAAGGTAGGCTTCAATATAGGGAACAGCGATCGCGGCTCCTTGCATCCCATGACGAATTCCTTCTCCACCGAGAAAATTAACCGTAGAAACAGCATCACCAATGGCAATGAGATTATCGCGATAATAGGTATCCTCTAGATGAGAAGAATACTCTAAAATAGAGCCATGAATTTCCACTAATTGATAATGGTCTAGTTGCAAATAATCGGTGATCAGAGCCTTGGTGTAGTCTCGTAGAGGCTTTAATGTTTTTAAATATTGATGTTCCGCATCAATCCAAGCCGATCCCACTTTTAACTGATAGTTATCCATTGGAAAAATCCAGGAATACCCCCTCGGACTCCAACGATAGCCTAAAAAGAAAAGTAAGGATTCGGCATATTGAGCATGGGTTTGTTTGTCAACCGTAATTAAATACTCAATGCCTGTGGCTTTATAAAAGGAAGGGCGATCGCTTTTTTGGGGATACATGACTGCGCGAGCGTAACCAGTGGCATCCACCACCACCAGAGCCGCGATCGTAATCACCTCTCCCCGCGATCGCTTGAGTTGAACTAAGGTTTTCTCCCCCTCCTGAACCGTCTTGAGATAACGATGACCTAACCAAACCGTTCCCCCCTGTTGCTCAACGCTTTCAGCCAGATAGGCTCGCAATTTGGCAAAATCAAAGACCGCACCCAAAGGTTGATCGGATGTCCATGACCGAGCCTCGTTGGTGCTAATCACCGCTAATTTTCGCCAATACTGGGCGACCACTGCCGAGGGCAAATTAAATTGGCTGAGGGTTTCGAGGGGGGTGGCAGCACTGGAAAAATTGTTTTTAGTAAAGTTTGGATGCTGTTCGACCAGAAGAACCTTATAACCCTTTTGGGCCAACAAAAAAGCACCATAGCCGCCGGCGGGCCCACCGCCCACCACTACCACATCAAATTTTTGCATTGTTGCATTATCGCTCAAACGTTCTAACCACGTATGCTTCCTAACTGATCTGGGGAAACAGCCCCTTTTTCCGTAATGATGGCCGTAATCAATTCGGCAGGGGTGACATCAAAGGCGGGATTATAAAAGTCCACTCCCTCTGGACAAAGACGAGTCTCACCCACTTGATAGATTTCCTGGGGATCACGTTCTTCAATAGGAATTAGTGTTCCATCTCGCAGGGAAAAATCAATGGTAGAAAGGGGCGCGGCCACAAAAAAGGGAACATGGTGCATTTTAGCGATCACGGCTAATCCATAAGTTCCAATCTTATTAGCAGCATCACCATTGGCGGCAATGCGATCGGCCCCGACTACCACGGCATCAATGCGTTTTTGCTGCATACAATGGGCTGCCATATTATCACTAATCAAGGTGACGGGAATTCTCTCCTGTACGCATTCCCAAGCCGTTAACTTGGCTCCCTGTAATCGGGGTCGGGTTTCATCGGCATAAACTCGTTCTAGTCGTCCGGCTGACCAGGCACTACGAATTACACCGAGAGCCGTTCCATAACCGGCAGTGGCTAAGGCTCCTGCATTACAGTGGGTTAACAAGGTTAATTTTTCTGGGGTTTGAGGTAATACTTGTAAACCATGATCGCCGATCGCCTGACAGGTTTGCAGATCTTGAGCTTGAATGGTTTGGGCAGCCACCAATAATTGTTGTTTAACGGCACTGACATCTTCGCCACTCTGGTAGGCCACCTTTAACATCTCCTCAATGGCCCAAAAGAGATTAACCGCAGTGGGTCGGGTTTGACGCAATTGTTCAGCGACGTATTCCAAACGGGCTAAAAATTCCCCTAATTCTAGGGTATCGATGTCCTTTGCCCCTAGATACATACCATAGGCCGCTGCCACCCCGATCGCCGGTGCGCCCCGCACAATCATGGTTGTAATCGCCTTGGCCATGGCCTGATAGTCAGCGATCGCCACTTGACGGTATTGGTTAGGCAATAGGGTTTGATCAATGAGCAGAACTTGATTGTCCTGCCAAAGGACGGGATAAATGGGATTAGTCATAAATACACAGTCAGTATAAAAGCAAGAGACGAAAAATGGGTTTCAGACTTGTTTCAGTGTAATACAACGCGAGTTAACGCGATCGCTGTCAGGAGACTAAATAAAAACACTGGAAGAAACGTGAAAAATTTCAGCTAATACTTTGGCTTGGGATTTGCTAATGGAACGTTTACCATTAACAATTTCTGAAACCACACCTTTAGAGCCAATTTTTCCAACTAGGTCAGGTCAGCTTGCTTAAGATGATGTTCCTTCATCAGGTAAACAAGTACCTCTTGAGGAGAGGTGGGTTCAGGCATGGGTTGCTTATTATCAAATTCTTTAAGTAAAACAATGATTATAGTAGATTCAATTAATTTTGAGATTGCCAAAAGCTTTAGATAATAGGGTTTCAGACCAAAAACTTTTTCATTCTTAATTAAATTAACTATATATTCTGTATGAGTCAAAAAAAGAGGTAGTAAATTCGCTTAAGAGAGTAATCAATCTTTGTAATGATTCTGCAATTATTGCCTTTGATATTAAAGATAGTAGTTTCAATATTACGAGCAAAACCTACGGATGTAAGGGTTTGCTTAATCTCTTCAATATGACTCTACTCTGCTCCTTCAACGATCTTGATCCACCTTTCAACGCCTCTTTCCGAACCACTGTATTTACTGGTGTCTGAGTCTTAGCTTGGCTTTTCCGACTAATTCCATCGTCGTATTTTTGCCCTTCCTTGTAGTGAGCATTTTTGCTAAATTAGTATCACAATGTTCACATTTTGAGAACCTTTTTTGTTAAGTCTCCTCTTAAAAAAATAAGCCCCTACAGTCTATAGAAAAAGGGGCATGACAATCTAATTGGGGATGAATTAGTGGAGATAACCTGTGGAATGTTAGTTGGAAGGGGTTAAGGTAACGTATATGTAATATCACAACGGAATACGACTTATTAAACGTGACGATAACCCATAACAAATACTAAACCACTTCGTTGAGGCCATAATAAAGTGCCATGTACTGTATTACAGCATCTTCATAACCTTGGAGTTCCGGCAGATAAGTCGCGATCGCCGTGCGTACTGCATCAGCAAAGGTAACAAAGTCTTGAGTCTTTGTTTGGACAAAGGGTTCAAGTTTCTTGATTAACTCCCAATTACTTTCAATATTGGCAGCCCGAATCGCTTTTTCTAAGGGTGGGGCATTTTGGGCTGCAATCTCAGGCAAAATGCGGCTGACAAAGGTAACACGGTGGAAAATTCGCCAACAGGAAGGTTTTTTATCTCCTTGGTTTGCTTGACGCAAGGCGATCGCATTCGGCTCACTACTTTGTTCCAACCAAATCGGGTCAACAACTTTACCAAAGAAATCTTCAAAGTTTTCAGTTGTGGGTTCAAAATAGAAAGTCATAAAGCGGTAAGCATCCACTTTCCCTGGCTGTTTAATGGGATTGCCCTGAGCGTCATATACTCCCAGTTCTTCAGGATCAAACTGTCCGTGATACTTAGTTTTTAGAGTGTCGGTATTAGCGTAGAGTTGAATATCGCGTTCGACTTCCACTTCCACTTCTAACCCAAAAGATTTCTCCGTTTCCCGTCCCTTAGTTTTTGTGGTTGCCACATGACCACCAAACATGGCATTCAGTTCAAAGGCAAATTTAGCACCACCAGACGCCACAGAAAAATCGAGTCCTCCTCCAGCCATCCCTTCAAAAGAATAGAAACCAGTGGTTGTTTCTGAAGTAGCTTCCATAACATCTGTCGCTTCGGAGAAAAATCCGCCATCGGCAGTCCAAACGTATATATTGACTAAATTACGAGTAGCCATCTTTTGACTAGGCAGTTCTCCCAAAGACCCCGATGCTTGGTAGCTCACATTCTGGAAAGTTGAATATTGATCGTAGTAGGTCGCTAACTCCTGCCGTTGTCGCTCAATGCGTTTTTTCATGCTGTAGGCTTCAATGGGCTTAAAGTAACTCCATTGTCCATAGCTAGACGCATTGGGGTAGCTAGGATCAGACTGCACACTGCCATCTTCTTTTAATCCGATTTTTCCATCTAAGGTCCCCTGTTTTGTATAAGTGGGATTAATGGGGAAGGTAATAATATTCCAATCTTTCGGAATATCAGGATTAGGTAAGAAACGATAGGACACTAAAGCGTTGTTATGAGCCAAACGCAGAGCGAAGACATCCATTGTATCTGACTGGACTAAGGCTAAGCCCACGTTGTTAGGCACAAAGCGACGACCCACATAGGGGTTTAATTCTGAGCCAATTTTTTCCCAAGCCCCCCCAATCTTTAATTGGCTTACTTTGGTTGTGTTGTAGCCAAAACTGACACTAGATTCACTAACAGAACCTTGGGAAGAGCTAAATGCCAATCCATAACGTGCGTCTGCCTCTACTTCCAAAACTTCTGTTTCAACCCCTAAACCAGCACTAACTTTTGCACTTATACCCGCTGAGGCTTCCATCTCAATAGACATATCAAAACCACTTTCTTTAGAAGATGAGTAGATATAGTTAACGGAATTAGCTTCGACTAACTGAATTGACGTACCTTCATAGGGATCCTTGTCCTCATTAATGCCCGTCAAATTTTCACTGGGGACTGGAGGGACTCCCTCAATGTAGCCAATAATTTGTGGAGCGGCTTGTACTTGTCCAATCCATTCGGTAATTAAATTGCCTACTTTATAGCCTGTCAACAGATGCCATTGACCGTTCTTGATGTAGCTATAACAGCGTTTCTGAATACCGACTAAATTGCCTTCAAGATCGTACTGCAAATCTGAGTATTCTTGAACCGCAGGGCTAGAATGAATTGTTTCGTGGAATTGTGTTTTGACTCCCGCAAGAGCTGAACGAATAATGGCGGTATCTTGACTAATGGGCGCAGTGGATAACACCGATGTCGGTTTCGACTCATTCACCCCCAAGGTTAAGTGATTACCCATCAGAGATTGATCGAAAAGCTCGGTCTGACTTTCGAGATCAAAGGTGTAATTGGCGATCAGATCTTGTTTTTCCCCTTTAATACGGCTAAACAAATTATCTTGGATTTGTTCTTGA
>JAYKJI010000379.1:0-9809 GCA_035285405.1 Snowella sp.
TCGGTTAATGGCAACTATTGGCGGTCAGTTGACGGAAGCAGAGGCACGGCAGTTAATTTTGCAGAAGCTCTATGATATTGCTCAGGCTGAGTTAACCCGTTATTTGAATGCGGAACGGCGTATTTTGTTGGCCGCGTTGGAAAATCTTTGGGATAAGTATGCGGTGTCGAGTCATCAGTTGGAGGCCCAGCGATCGCAGACTTTAACGGAATTAAACCAGTTTTTAGTTAAGCTAGGTTATATCAATCAGGCATAGGAGAATCTAGACGATCGCCTTACTTTATCAACAATTGCTTTGGAGGTGAGTTTGGCTGATTTGTATGAAGATATTCAGTTTTAAATAATTTAGGAGCTAACCAAATGCTATCAATTAAAACTCAAATTGTGACAGATGAGGCATCTAAGCCTGTGGCGGTGGTGATTAATTACCATGATTGGCAAAAAATTGAAGCTTTGTTAGTTGATCGGCAAGTTATTTCTTCATTGCCAAAATCACCTGTAGAAGAAAATCTAGATGTTTTTCCAATTATGCAATTAGCGGAAACGGGTTTTGCTGAATGGAATGATCCAGAAGAGGATATTTATAATGATGTTACCTAAAACTAATGAAATTTGGCTAGTTAGATTTCCTTTCAGTGATTTAACCTCTTCTAAACTCAGACCTGCTTTAATTATCTCTGTGCATAGAGAAGAAGTGATTCTTGTTGGTATATTCTCCAAAATACCAGAGACAACTTTACAAGATACTTGGGTCTTAATTTCTGAGCTAGATCTCAATTTTAAGCAAACTGGGCTGAAAAAGAGTTCTTTGATTCGGACTGAAAAAATAGCAACAGTAAGCAAAAATTTGTTTACAAAAAAGTTAGGTTCTCTACCCGTTGATTTAGCTTCTATTGTTAATATTGCTCTTAAAAAATCGCTAAATCTATCAGATTAATGTATATTTTAACTATTTATTGTAAGTCTAAGTATGAGGTGTCGAGTGGTCAGTTGGAGTAAAATCGGGCGGCAACATTGGCAACGTTGGATGATTTTCTTAAAGGATTGGGGTATTTGATATGAATGAGAGAAAAGACTGGAAAGAAAGTTCTTTACCATCACTTCTTAAGTTTATGAAGTCAGGCGGTACGCCAAGTACATCGAGAAGTGATTTCTACGGTGGAGAAATTCCATTTGTTTCTATTGAAGATATGACCTCATGTAGCAAGTATTTATCATCAACTGAGAAAACAATAACAGCACTTGGTTTAAAAAACTCGAATACTTGGCTAGTTCCCAAAGAGGCAATACTTTACTCTATTTATGCGACGTTAGGTATTCCTCGTATTAATATAATACCAGTTACAACAAATCAGGCTATATTAGCTTTAATTTGTGATTTGCAAAAAGTTGACAATAATTTTCTTTTTTACTGGTTAGATTATATTCGTGATTCAATTGTTAATATAAATTCTTCTCAAACGACACAGAAAAATTTAAGTGCAACTATTGTAAAAACTTTCTCCGTTTATCATCCGACTAACATAAAAGAACAAGAAAAGATCGCCGAGGTGCTTTCGACGGTGGATAAAGCCATTTCTGAGACGGAAGCACTCATTGCCAAACAACAACGAATTAAAACGGGCTTAATGCAGGATTTGTTAACACGGGGCATTGATGAAAACGGCAACCTACGAAACGAAGAAACCCACCAATTTAAAGATTCTCCTCTAGGCCGCATTCCTGTCGAGTGGGAAGTGAAAACATTAGTTCAATGTGCTAATAGAGTTATTGTTGGACTAGCTTCTTCAACAACTCATGCTTACCGAGACATTGGCATTCCATTAATACGCAATCAAAATATTAGACGGGGTTATTTCGATGACACTGAAATTCTATATTTAGATCCTATATTTGCAGCATCTTTTCCCAATAAAGCAACTCGATATGGTGATGTTCTTACAGTCAGAACAGGTTCAAATGTTGGCGATACAGCTTTAGTTCCTATTAAGTATGTTGGTGCACCAACTTTTACTACACTAATAACCTCTACGAATAATGATATTCTTCTTTCTGATTATCTAGTTTGGTATGTTAATAGTCAAATCGGCGAAAGAGAACTTAACCGAATCATGGTTGGTGGTGGTAAAGAAAATCTTAATGTTGGTCAATTCACACATTTCCGAATTTCTGTTCCATTAATTAAAGAACAATTCAAAATAATCCAACTTTTACAAAACGTAGAAAATCAACTTTCAGGAGAAATAACTTCTCTGGACAAACTTCGCTCTTTAAAAACTGGCTTAATGCAAGAACTCCTAACAGGAAAAAAACGAGTTACTCCTCTCCTCGAAAATAGTCCAATTTTTTAAAATACTTTTTATGTTTATCTTTTTTTAATTAGCATTATAATAACCAGACTAAAAATCAATAATCATGCACATCGAAAGCATCCGCCTAAAAAACTTTAAATCCTTCAAAGAAATGGAGATTAATAATCTGCCAAAATTCTGTGTCTTTGTCGGAGCCAATGGAAGCGGCAAAAGCACCATCTTTAGCGTCTTTGAATTTCTCAAACGGGCAATGTCTAGCAACATCAACGCAGCCCTAGCCAACCTCGGAGGCAGTCGAGGATTTGCCGAAGTTCGCAGTCGTAACCAATCAGGCTCCATTGAAATTGAAATCAAATTTAGAGAAGATTCCCATAGTCCCCTGATCACCTATCTTCTGGAAATTGACCAAGCCGATCAACGAAAAGCCTATGTCAAACGGGAGATATTGAGATATCGTCGGGGTAGTAGTGGAAAACCTTGGCATTTTTTGGATTTTGCTAATGGTCATGGAGAAGCCGTTACCAACGAACTTGATCTAGACAATATCCAAAGCGTAGAAGAACTAGAAAGAGAAGAACAAACCCTTAAATCCCCTGATATTTTAGCCATCAAAGGACTCGCCCAATTTGAACGATTTCCCGCCACCGTTGCCCTGGGGAATCTGATTGATAATTGGCATATTTCCGACTTCCATGTTAACCAAGCCAGAACAGAACAAGAAACAGGTTATGCCGAACATTTATCCAGAGAAGGAGAAAATTTATCCTTAGTTTTACAATATCTCTACGAAAACCAGCCTCAAGTATTTGAACAAATCTTAAATCAATTATCCCGACGAATACCAGGCATTGAGCAAGTCGAATCGAAAACCACCGAGTACGGCAAAGTATTACTCAAATTCCAAGATGGAGCCTTTGAAGACCCCTTTCTCGCTCGTTACGTTTCCGATGGCACTATCAAAATGTTGATGTATTTAGCCCTACTGTATGATCCCGCCCCCCATCCGCTTTTATGTGTCGAAGAACCCGAAAATCAACTTTATCCCAAACTCCTCTGGGAACTCGCCGAAGAATTTAGAAGCTATGCCAATCGAGGCAGTCAAGTCTTTGTTTCCACCCATTCCCCCGACTTTCTCAATGCCGTCAATGTTGATGAAGTTTTTTTATTAGTCAAACAAAAAGGCTATACCCAAATCAAAGCCGCCAAGGATGATGAACAGGTCGTCGCCTTTATGGAAGCAGGGGATCAGATGGGTTACTTGTGGACAAGTGGGCTATTACCTGGCATGGATCTGTAGGGGAAATCAAAGTGACAACAAAATTTTTAGTCTGCTGTGTCGAAGAACCCTCTGCCCAGGAAATGTTAAAGGGAATATTGCCCAGATTAGGCGTTCCTGAAGACTCCTTTCAAGTAATTATTTTTCAGGGTAAACAAGATTTAGACAAACGATTATCAATCATTTTGAAAGCCTGGCGAAAACCCAACTCTGTCTTTTTAATCCTACGAGATCAGGACTCAGGAGATTGCCAGAAAATCAAACAGGAATTACTGACCAAATTGCAAACCAGTGGACAAACAGGATTAGTACGAATTGTTTGTCGTGCTTTAGAGAGCTTTTATTTGGGAGATTTACAAGCCGTAGAAGAAGCCCTAGCAATACCAAAACTAGCGCAGAATCAAAACAATACAAAATTTAGAAACCCCGATCGCCTCAACAATCCCGATCAAGAACTCGTTAAACTAACGAAAGGAATTTACCAAAAAGTCTCAGGTTCAAGAGCCATTAGCCCCTATCTGGCTTTAACTGGCAATAAGTCGTCTAGTTTTAATGTCTTGATCGCAGGTATTACTCAAATTTTGGATTTAGGTAAAAAGCATGAATAACGCCCATAGCCCCCAAGATGATGAACGTAATCAGGTTGAACTGCCTTTTTTAAAGCAACTAGCTGGACTAGGCTGGAATATCCTCGACTTCACCAAAAAGTCCCAAATTCCCGCCGACACAGGACGCAATAACTTTACCGAGGTCATTCTGCCCAACGTCCTACGGACACAATTACAGGTCATTAACCCTTGGCTAGAAGCCGATCAAATCGAAGAAGTGGCCACCACCCTCACCGCCAGCTTTCCCAGCAATAACCTCATCGAAAATAATCAACATTTACTGGATTTATTGCTCCAAAATACTAGCGTCGGTGAAAATCGCAAGACCGGCGAAAGAAGTCCCACCGTCCAATTTATTGACTTCCAAAAACTCAAAAACAACGATTTCACCGCGATTTGTCAATTCAAAGTCCGTATTCTTGGCGGCGATCGCCATATCATCCCCGACATTACTTGCTTCGTCAACGGTTTACCCCTAGTGGTGATTGAATGTAAATCTCCCAAAATCAAAGACCCCATTGCGGAAGCCATTGATCAACTCCTGCGCTACAGCGAACAACGCACCCAAGACGGAGACAGAATTAAAGGGGAAGGCAATCAATCCCTGTTTTATTACAACCAATTCGTCATTGTTACTTGCCGTAATGAATGTAAATTCGGCACTATCACCACCCACATTGAAAAGCTGTTTTATCGCTGGGCTGATCCCTATCCCCGCACCATTGACGATCTCGAATATGGGGAAACAACCCCGAATGATCAACAACGTCTCGTGGCTGGGATGCTGGATCATAGGAATTTGTTAGACATTATTTACACCTTCACCCTCTTTTCTACCAACGACAAAGGACAGACTATTAAAATTGTCGGGCGATATCAGCAATTTAGGGCAGTAAAGTTGGCCGTTAAACGACTCCTAAACGGCAAAACACCCCGCGATCGCAGTGGCATCATTTGGCATACCCAGGGCAGTGGCAAATCCTTAACCATGATGTTTATGGTGCGGGAAATGTATCGCCATGCTGAGCTATCTCAATGGAAAGTGGTGTTCATCACGGATCGCACCCAACTCGAAGAACAATTAGCGGAAACCAGTCAGAGTATTGGCTACACCGTCAAGGTTGCCGACCGCATTAACCCCGAAAATCCGCCGAAAAATAACAGCCTCAAGGAATTACTAAGTACCGACACCGCCGATTTAGTGATGGCCATGATCCACAAATTTCGGGAAACGGAACTGCGGGAAATTTTTCCTCAACTCAACACCAGTCCCCACATATTGGTGATGACCGATGAAGCCCACCGCTCCCAATATTCTTTATTAGGCAGCAACCTCGATAAAGCCATTCCCAACGCGGCCCGCATTGGCTACACTGGCACTCCCATAGACAAAACAGAACGGGTTTTTGGCGACTATATTGACAAGTACACCATGCGGCAGGCGATCGCGGATAAAGTCACCCTAGAAATTGTTTACGAAGGGCGTACCCACAACGCAGAAGTCACGGATCGCCCTGGGATGGATACAGAATTTGCTGATGTCTTTAGCGATTACAACCTAGAAGAACGGCTCCAGATTTTGGGTTATGGTTCCCGTCAAGCCTATCTCGAAGCCGAATCAACCATTCAAGCCAAAGCCCAAGACATGGTAGAACACTACCTCACCCATGTCTTTCCTAACGGCTTTAAAGCTCAGATTGTGGCGACTTCCCGTGAGGCGGCTGTTCGCTATAAAACACAGATTGATGCCGCCCTGGTGAAGGTGATCGCCCAACTAGAAAAGAATAATCCTAATCAGATTAATATTGATCGACTGAAGACCCTAGAAACCGATGTAATTATTTCGGGTGGCAACAACGATAAACCCCATTTAAAGGAGTATGCCAGTGACAGTCGCCACAAAGTAAGTATTAACCGCTTTAAAATGCCCTTTGGGCGCGAAGCGTGCCTCCAGCAGCGAGAAGATGACGGGGTAAATGGCAATATCGGGATTCTGATCGTTAACAATATGCTACTGACAGGGTTTGATGCCCCTATTGAACAGGTTCTCTATCTCGACAAAGTGATCATTGCCCATAATCTTCTTCAGGCGATCGCCCGTGTGAATCGAGTCGGGAGTAGTGGCAAAGATAAAGGGTTTGTGGTGGATTACGTCGGCATTGGCCATCACCTGAAAAAAGCCATTGATAACTACGATGAACGAGAACAAAAAGAAGTATTAGCTGCCCTGAGCTTTCCTGAACAAGAATTACGAGATCTTGAAGCCAGCCATGCCAAAATCATCCAATTTTTGAAACAGTATGGTTTAACGCTTGAGAGTGACCTAGATGCCTTTTACGATTTGTTTTACGACGAAGATATTCGCTTTGATTATATGCAGGCATTTCGACAGTTTACCCGTTGCTTGAATGTCCTCTATCCTGCCAAAGAAGCCTTAGCTTACCTCGCAGACTATGAAGTGTTAACGGCAATCAATGCTAGGGCAGCAATGCACCTTCGGGATGGAAGAATCAGTATGAAAGATATTCCCCCCAAACTGCGGGCGATCGCTGATGTCTATCTGCAATCCCAAGGCATCAATGTGAAAGTTCAACCCATTTCAATTTTAGATAAAAATTTTGAACAAGAAGTAGGAAAACGTAAGCGAACTAAAACGAAAGCGGCTGAAATTGCCCATGCTATTCGTCACCATCTCACTGTTGATTTGACTGACGATCCTGATTTACAAGCTTCCTTTGCAGTCGCCCTCGCTCAAATCTTTGAGCAATTTCAAGATAACTGGAATAAAATTTACGAGGAACTGGAAAAACTACGAGAACGGATTCGTAATGCCAGCCAGGAACCCACCTATGGGCTGCACCGCCAAAAACAAATGCCCTTTTTTCGTTGCTTAAAACGAGAAATTTATGGCGAAGAGCCTCCCAGTCAAACAAGCACAACTGCCAATGGGAAAGCTTCAACTCAAGCTGCCAAACCTGAAAAAAAGGTATCAGAATCAGCAGGTCATTACACCACAGCGACACAAGAAGATCAAATTGCCATCTTGGTGGATTTAACCCAACAGATTTATCTCACCGTGGAGCGAGAACTGAAGCTCACAGGATTCTGGGAAAGTATTCCCGCCCGTAATAAGCTCAAAGCTGAATTACAGCAAATCTTACTAGCTCCTAGATTTGCGAAATTACCCCAGTTAATCAAACATCGTGCCCATATCATTAGTCGTGTTATGGAAATTGCCGAAGCCAAAAACGATACAATTTTGTATGCAGAATAACCTATGGAATTAACCTATACGATTCAACGCTCCCCTCGGCGCAAAACTCTCAGCATTACCGTCGAGCGAGATCGCAGTGTGGTTGTCCATGCTCCTAGTAATCTCTGCTCCGAAAAAATTGATGCAATTATCCAGTCCAAACGCCAGTGGTTATATGAAAAAATTAAACATCCTCAAAAGTACCAAGACCTACCTCATCCCCCTGGCAAAGAATTAGTTAATGGAGAATCGGCTCTTTATCTTGGTCGTTCTTATCGTATTGAATTAATCGAATCCGCTACTGAAAATGTTCAGTTCAAACAAAAATTTCTGATTCGGCGATCGCCTTTTTCCCAACGTCAAGAAGTGCTAAGGGATTGGTATATTAACAGAGCCAAAGAAAAAATCTTACCCCGTGTAGCTCGTCATGCCTTAGAACTCGGTGTCGAATATACAGAAGCAAAGATAGTCGATAATCGCTACCGTTGGGGTTCCTGCACAGTGAAAAATAATATCAATTTGAACTGGCGTTTGATTAAAGCTCCTATGTTTGTCATCGATTATGTCATTGTTCATGAACTAGCCCATCTGCTAGAAGCGAACCATACCCCCCGCTTCTGGAATATTGTTCGGACCCAAACCCCCACAATGGAAAGAGCAAAGACTTGGTTACAAGAAAATGGTCAGATTTTGGAGGATGTGATTTAGCCAGCAATTACTGAGACACAGATGAAACTTTAAAAGTATTTTTTTTTCCTGATACTTCTCAAAACGCCATTCCCAACCAACACCCCGAATAATTATAAGCCGGATTAGCCTGACAATAGGGGAACTTAAAATCATCAAAAACATTTATAGGTAAAACCCTTTATCAACTCAAACGATGAAGGTATTAGACTTTTAACTTATCGGGCGATCGCCGATGTGACCGGGGAAGAAATTAAAATTCGCATGAACTGCATTGATGCCCCGGAAATGAAGCAGGAAGGGGGCAAAGAAAGCCGGGATTTTTTGCAGTCGATGTTGCCGGACAATCAAGAGGTCATTCTGATGATTGCGGAAAAAGACCAATATGGTCGCAGTGTGGCGGAGGTCTATGTCCCCAAACCCAACTCAAGGGAGGAAACCGCAGTCAATGGGGAAATGGTGAGAGCGGGCCATGCTCACTTTTACGAGCGTTACAAGTCTTCTTGTCCAGATAATGCAGAGATGTACGAAGTTTGGGAAGAAGCGGCGATCGCCAATCGATCCGGGGTTTGGAGTAGTGGGAATCCTGAACGGCCTTGGGATTTTCGGCGGCGGAATAAGTAGGGGTTTAATAAAATGAAAGCTAGGGACACTTTTTAATTGCTTGCCAAAAATCTTTAGCATTTTCGCTTAGTTCATCAACTTTCCGCAAATCTAATTCAAATAAAGGAAACCCCTTCTCACTTTGACCTATATTTTCAAAACCCAATATCTTAGCGTTTTTCTTACCTGCTTCCGATTTGCGTGGTGCAATCACTACAGGAGTTTTTTTGTTAGCTATTAAAGCAATATGTTTCACCGCGAGACCTGTCAAAATTTTTCCAGCATCATTGTCAATTGTTTTTTTCAGATATATGACTTGATGAAATATATAAGCAACTCTTGTATTATTTTTGCTCAAAATATTGTTTTTTTGCCAATCCCAAGGTTGAGACTGACCGTTCCTGTACAGAACATAAGTATCTTTTGTCAGGGGGATGGCAATGGAAAATCCGACAATCTCTTTTCTACTTGATACAGTTGATACAGCGAGCACGCTATTTGGACACGCTTGACACCAAGTCCTTAACGTTCTGCGCTTTTTTTCCATATCAACCTCACTAAAGGCAGTATGAGGAAACGCTTGAGAAAAAATATTAGCTACATCTTCAATGTCGATACTACAAACATTATTGATTTTGTATAAAGTGCTTTCATATTTAGCATTTGATGGTTCTGCCATTATTTGAGACTCATTTGACTGTAAAAGAAGTTTTATTAAGGGGTCACTAAACCTACTAAAAATTATGCATATTATCGCAATAATAGTCGGAATAACTGACTTGAAGTCTATTGAGATTTCAGGTGAGGTTTTAAGTTGGAAATCAACAACTGCATTGAAAATAGGAATTATAAGAATCACAAAGCCAAATATAGACACAACATCACTGATATTTGATGAGTTGTCTTTAATTTTCTGAACATAGAAATAAAGGCGTAAGGATAAAGAATTTATTCCATTTTTTTTCTTAGTCATAGTAGTAATTTGATGAATAAAAAATCACTAGCTGATTTGTTTAAAATAAAACTTCTTAAATACTATCAATTGTCAGACATTAAAAAACAAGAATATA
>JAYKJI010000380.1:0-10943 GCA_035285405.1 Snowella sp.
TGTAAGGCTTTCAAAGTCCCCCAGCATTGGGGGATTTAGGGGGCAAAAATCACAATCTATGACCGTGCCAAGTATAGTTCCTTGATAAACTCTGGTAGTGCCTTGATTTCATTCGTTTTACTATCTACCTCATAGGGGGGGGAGAATTAACCCTCTTTCCACAAGATAGGCTGTTACCAACGTAATTGAAGGATGAGCAGGAGAGTCAGGATTATCTTTTTCTAACTGATAGGAACCTCTCAACATTTTGCCATCGACAGCAATCATTTCACCCACTTGGGGATTGACTTTAAAAAATCTGGTTAGAGCTTTACTCTACTTTTGGTAATCTATCGTCAGTAAAACTCGGCGAATAGTACTGTAGGAAGGGAGTCTTTCTTTTTCTGATTTTAACAAGGCAATTAACTCACCCTGATAGGCTTTTAGCCAATCTCCTATGGCGATAAAACCCTGATTTCCTGCTGCCACTGCTAGGGTGAATGAAGCTAGACAGATAGTTATCTCATGGCGTTTCCCTTGGCTACGCCGATTATCCGCTATTTCACTAAACGCTTCTACAATAGCAATGGGTTGGAGAGAACTCTCTATTCGCATTTTTTTCTAGGGCTATATTGCCTTTTCATTAAACCTCTTTTCAGTAGAATGAAATAGCCCTGGATTGAAAGGTTATGGCGAACGCTGAAGTATGAGCTGATTTATCTGTATGAATTTGAAGATGGAAGACATTTAAATAAGGAGGTAAAAAAATGGATTAACGGTTATAATGATGAGAGACACCATCAAGCTCTAGACTACCAAACCCCCAAGTTGGTGTATGAGCAAAGTGTAAGTACATAGTCTGTGATGTAGTCCCTTGCCAGTCTGTCTACCCCAGAGCTTTTCTCTCTTCACTCTTAGCCCAACTTTTGGAATCCATCTCAATTACCTTCTATTACCGAGGTGAAGTAGTTGTGAAAGAAGAGACGAAATAGCTCACAGGTTAGACTGGCTTGATTCCCCTGTAAACGCACTAGACCTAGACGTTGAAGTTGAAGTCCCTGTTCTGTTTCACAGCTGATAGAACTGGTTTTTTGAACTAAAATGTTAAAGGGTTCCCACAGTTGGGGATAGCGTTGTAAATTCCATTGCTGTTGTTGGATATGGTCTGAATAGATGCTTAAAGCGACATCAGGATTATTTAATAGATTGTCTAGGGTAATAGTCTCTTGCCGTAGATGATAAAAAGCCAAGTGTAAACGA
This sequence comes from Snowella sp., assembly GCA_035285405.1. GTDB lineage: Bacteria > Cyanobacteriota > Cyanobacteriia > Cyanobacteriales > Microcystaceae > Woronichinia. The sequence continues at coordinate 1,240 of JAYKJI010000380.1, forward strand.
TAGGGATGCCCTCCAAGGAGCGTTATTAATTGAATCAGCTTATCTTCGGAGATTTCTTGTTCAAAGCGATGGGCTAGATCTTTAATTTGCAGTAGGCTAAATTCAGGTAATTCAATGACTAATCCTGTATTTAATAGAGATGGATCAAGAGAAGTCGGTCTTAATCTTTCAGTAGAATTAACTGTTACTAGGCGCAATTTACGCCAGATAGAATTAATTTTAGCTTGTTCAGACCAAGTTCTCAACAATAACAAAAATTCATTAGCCAGGGGAGGATTTTCAAATAATTGTGTTAATTCGTCAATGGCTAAGATTAAGGGGCGATCACAAAAAGTCAGAATCAGATTTTCAAACATAGAGGTTATATTTGTTTTAATACCTAGATGCTCATTCCATTGCCAATTACTGCTATTTTCTTGAGGGAAGTTTAGTTGATGTTGAATCGTAGTTACAAAATGAATTAGAAATCTCTTTAATTGATGTAGTTGTAAAAGCTCTCCATCTGTTTCTTGTAAATTTACAGAAGCAGTGAAGTAGTCTTGAGATTGTCCATAGGTTAAAATACGGGTCATCAAGGATGTTTTTCCCATTTGTTTGGATGCGCAAATATTTATCCAGGAGCCGGGCTGTTGAATCGCTTCATAACAACGGGATTCAACAATCGGACGGTCAATATAGTTACCCGAGTTGAGGGGAATTTGTCCCCCAGGAAGGGTCAATATATAAGAAGATGGCTTTAAATCCATTTTGCGATTTAATGAAGTGTTTTGATGGCTAAGGATTGTTGGTATTTCTGATGGGCGATCGCCGCGATTCTCTAGAATAAAATCTAGGGTTTTAAGATAGTCTTGCTCTGATTTAGCGTATAAATAATCTTCGGGTAATAGGGTTAACTGGAAAGCCATAAAACAACTTTCGACCGTTCGTTTGTCCACCGGGGCTGAATTTGTAAAAATTTTGCTGAGGGTGGTAGGTGTTAATCCCGTTTGTTCACTCAGGGTTTCGAGGGTATATCGTTTCAAGCTCGGCTCCATCCCTAACTCAACCTTGGCTTGGCGAAGTTTTTGTAAACCTTGCTGAGTTAAGAACACGCCCCGCCGCCGTTCAGCTTTTTGAGTGGGTGATTGCCGTAGTGACATTGCTTTTGTCCCTTTTATAAATGGGTAAGAAAGGCCAACCGGGTAAGAAAATCAGCGATTTAATGGTTGGCTCCCTTTAAGTAGGACGGTAGAAAGAAGAGATTGTGAAAAATTTGTTTAGGAATTGCCTTTTTGATGAAGTTATGTAACATCCTCCTTTGCATTAGTGCTCTTGGACTATTTCCTCGCTCATTCTAAAGGAGGGATAAAAACAGGCTTAAGCTCCTTACTATATCTTGAGGTGTCCAGCAGCTTGTCCGTTGATCATTGGCTTAACTTTCACGATAAAATTGCAAACTTTACTGGTGTTTTTGGGAATAAACCCTCATCATAAATAAACCTGACGTTTGAATTGATTCAATACCGTTCATTTAATCTCCAGCAAGGATCATTAAAATGACAACGACTTCTCAAGCCACTAATACCAGCACTAGTGGTAGTATTCCCGCCATTAGAAGTTTTCAATTTGACTCCGAAGCCCTAGGTAAAATTAAAGATAGTATTAATCTGTTTCGGGGGGATGTGAATTTGCCATTAAATCTCATGTCTTTAACGGGACGTAATGGCTTAGATGTGAAGGTAGCCATTATTTACGGGAGTAATGTACAGAATAGTGTCAATACTTGGAATTTAGAGGCTCCGACGGGGGTTTTAGGGCTGGGTTGGTCGTTGGGATTTGACCGTATTGTGGCAGACAGTCAAACGGGTTCTCCTTCGGAAAGACGGTTTTATTTAATGGCGGGGGGCAGTGCCAATCCTTTAATTCGTATCGGTACGGCTAGTGATGGAGCCTATCTTTATGAAACTCAAAACTATCAATTTTGGCGTATTCTTTATTATCCCGACCAAGAACGCTGGGAGGTAAGCCAGGAAACAGGAATTACTAGTATTTACGGTGATAAAAGTAGCGATCGCCAGACGGTGCAATGGGGGGTTAAATGGGGGAATTGGATTGGTAATAGTTCGTCTCCTTTCGGTCAAGAACAATATGCAGTGGCATGGAATCTGTCGGAAACGGTGGATACCTGGGACAATCGCGTGGTTTTTGAATATATCAGTGAAAGTCCCACAGTGGGCAACAATGGTCTGCAATATACCAGGGCGACCTATCTTGCTAAAGTGACCGATGAATTTGGTCGCACGATTCACTTTAACTATGCCGATAAATATGGGCCTAACAATCCCTCGGCTAGTGGGGCGATCGAGTATCAATTTCCCCATGCGACTCTGGGGACCAGTGGCTACCAAGACCGTTACGAAACGAAGTATTTAGACACCATTGAAGTTAAAAGTCCCACAGAGGAAAAACTCTTTGCTGTTAAATTTACCTACCAACTCAAAAATGTTTCGGAGACGGGTAATACCTCTGCCACTTATGCTTACTTTTGGAAACGTTATTTAGTCGGCATCAAATTTTTAAATGTTAATAATCAATCTTTGCCAGGCATTAATTTAGACTATTACGGCAAGGCTGACTCCACAACGCCCCATCCAGGCACCTTAAAAAGTATTACCTATCCCGAAGGCGGTAAAGCAACCTATAGCTATCAAAAAGTCCAATTAACCAATGCGGTAAAAAATCTACGCATTAATAGTCCCAGAGCGGGCAGTACTCCGCGCATTTGGTATGGGCCAGGTTATACCGTTGTCGCTTGGTATGAAGCCAATAGTGGGAATTTACAACTCTCAACCTATAGTTGGAATGGGCGTTGGCTGGAATCAGATCGGCTCTATTTCACTGCTAAATTTGACTTAAATACCCTCATCGTTATTCCCCAACAGGAATGGTTAGTGTTAGGGTTTCAAAATCAAGATAATCACTGTCAAGAGCTTTATCTGTTCCGTAAAAATTCCCTACAATTTGGGCAATGGGAGTCTCCCGTACACAAAAGTTTAGCTCTCACCTCAGACACCACGACAACGGTTTTAAGCTCTGGCAACAATTTTATCCTGCTTTATAACCCTAATTTTAGCGATCGCCCTTTTCACGGTTATGCCTGGGATTGGAAACAACAACAATGGCTAGAGGCTCCCTTACCTAGTTTGGCTATTACGCCCCAAACCCAGGTGGCCCTGATCAGTAATAACAATTTTTATCTCGTCTGTGCCTACGATCGAGCCACTCAAACAGGTAATTTCCAACTAATTTATCAGGATGAACTGGGGCAGTGGCAAATGGGTTATAGCTGGGCGAATAGCTTTGAAGTTTATCAACCCTCTGATGCCAAAGAAAATGTTCCCTTTTATTGGAGTTTGGGTAACACCTTTGCTGTTTTAACCTATGTCAAAAGTGGCTCCTCTAATCCTGACCAATTAACCTCAGAAACTCGCCTATTTCAATGGGATAGTCACTATAATATTCTTAATCCTAATGCTCCTTTGGTGAAGCAATATACCTCCGCTATTGTTGATAAAACTAGTAATCAAGATAATGATAAAAAATTACAATTTCCCATCCTAGCCTCCCTGGTTCAGGGTAGCATGGTGGCCAATAGCCAACACTTGTTACGCTACGGGGGTGGGGGTAGTAATTATAACCCGACTAATTGGCTGGAAGCCAGCTTTGATGCTTCTGATGCTGGGGCCGATTATCAGTTTGGTTATGGTAATGATTTTGCCATTATGTCTCGGCGATCGGGTAATAATACCGTTAATCAACTGTTGCAATATGATCCCAATCAAAACCGATGGAAAGATCCCATTTTACTCCAAACCCAGGGTCATTATCCCAGGGGCAATAGTAGTTATTTTAATATAGATAATGCCGTTTATAGTTTCTCAACGGAGGGTAACTGGGTGTTCCTCGGCAATCTCCCTGGCACCATTAACCCTAAAAGCGTTAAAAATTACGCTCCTACCTACATTGCCTACGAAGATGAAACAGGTAAAAATACCACCATTGTCGCCGTTAAAAATAATCAACTACAAACCACTGAGGTCACTAATCTTTACGGAGAACGAATCTATGTAGAGCCAGACCCTAAAACTCAGATTGAACTCAATTTAGCGGGGTCAGATGCTCTAGTTACCTATCCTGCTGACCAGACCTTTGATCATACGAATTCGATTACCTTATATTCCCTTGCGGATGGTAAATTTACGGGAATTGTCGAAGATTTTCAAGTGAATTACATCGAAATTGAAGATGGTATTTCCGAGGATGTTCCTTTCTACCAATTTTACCGCTATGACCTGAGCAATGCTATTTATGATGGCAATTCTGGGGTTGCTCAATATTCTAAGGTGACGGCTTTTCCTGGTTGCAAGCAAGAACCTGTGAAGGCTCCCTATGGTAAAACAGAATATTATTATTCCAATGGAGTTTCTCTACAAGCGGGGGTATTTTATCCTATTGGTACAGTTTACAACTATGCCAAAATTCTGAATGGCATGTTGTTATGTAAAAAAGATTATGATGCTAATGGGAAGGAAGTAGCCTCTAGTCTGAATTACTGGAAAATTTGTCAATCGCGTCATCGTTTAGGCTCGGATCAAGTTGAACCGATTTATGGAGCCTACACTCGCCTCGAAAAATCGGTAACTACCCAGGATAATATCCCAAAAATTACAGAGAATAAGTATGATTTGTCCACAGGATTAATTACCCAGACTAAAACCTATCAATACGATAGTAAGGGTCAATTAGCGGTTAATGTGCAATCTACCCTTTATGCCTGGGAAGTGGATGCTTATCGGCAAGCAATGGTGAGCAAAAATTTATTATCGGCGATCGTTCAGATTACCAATCAATATAATGAAATTGTGACTTTTAGTTATGTCACGACCTGGAAAAATTGGGGTAATGGCACACAATGGAAATGGGCTGCCTACCAGAATTATCGCTTACAACAAGGCACCGATCAGCCCACCTTTAATTTTAGTAATCCCGATTCAGAAATCTGGTTAAAACTGTCAGAAATTCAGGCCGTTACGCCTAATCAGAATCAAATTATTGAACAGACGGATGTGTTGGGGCGTTATCAAGCGGCTATCTATGATCAAGGGGGCAATATTGCGATCGCCACTTTTAGCAATGCCAGTTTGCAACAGGTCAGTTATTACGGCTTTGAAAGCTATGAAGATCCCCAGGGTTGGTTACTATCCAACAGTCAGGCATTAACAACAGAGCAAGAAAATACCGTTCCCTATCGTTTTTCAGGGGATGCTCACACAGGGGATTATTCCTTAAAATTACCGTCTAATTCTCAGGGACAAGTCGGTTTGCAAAAGACGCTTACTTTACCAGGGAGCGATCGCCATGAGCGTTATGTATTGTCCTATTGGCTCAAAACCGAGACAGGCTTTGGTCAGGATACAGGGTCAGCGACCTGGCAAATTCAGTTTACTCAGCAGGGTCAAGCCGTAGGTCAACCGGTGGTTATGGAGATTCCCGAAAGTTGTCAATGGCGTTATCTCTGGCAAGTGATTGATCTGACGCAACTCACCTTTAACAGAGCCTTACCCCTAGAGGTCAGTTTGTTGGTGAAGAATCAGAAAGCGACGAAATATTGCCTCGTGGATAATCTACGTTTTTCGCCTTTCCTCTGCGACTTTACGGCTAATGTCTATCGGGCTAAGGATTGGTTAGTGACCGCCACCCTGGATAAAAATGGGGAAACAATGCGGCAACTCTATGATGATTATTCCCAAGCCCTGGCCACCATTGGCCCTGCGGAAAATGTCAACGCCCTCAGTACCAGCTATTTCTCACGAGCAGGCAATAATGACCGCTTTAACCTCGCTGATCCCAACCACAGTCTGGCGATCGCCGTTAAGGGAGACAGCTTATATCAGACCTTTACCGATAATCAATGGCAAGACCGATGGCAAGTGGATAATCCTGACCATTGGCTAGTTCAGAATAAGGCCCTGATTTATCAAGGTAGTCAACGGGGACAAATCACCCTTCAGGAGAGTAAAACCTATGGTGATTATGGGGTAATGGTGAAAATTACCCCCTCGGCTTCAATGACCCAACCTGTCGGCATCAGCGTCGGCAACCTAACGGTGCAATGGTCTCCCCAGGTGGCCCAATGGCAATTATTAGTCAGTGGCAATCCAACCCCCGTGAGTACCTTTGCTCAAGAGACTTTACCGACAACCGAATGGCTAGTGGTGGTTATCGAAAAAGGATTGCTCTTCTATGCCGGGGGACAACCCATTTTTAGTTATCTTGCTTCCCAGGCGATCGCCGGGCCCTTCGCTTTCTTTGCGGGAGATGCCGTTCAATTCCAAAATTTAGTCATCTTTCAGGAGCCACAACTTTCCCTTACCTACCAAGACGGCAGTGGCAAAACCCGACAGACCCAAACCCTAGAGGGCAATCATACCATTGTCTCGGAAAGTCTCTATGATACCCTTGGCCGTCTAGCCCTTAAAACTAAGCCCGCTCGTTACCGTAATACGCTATTTGGTTACCAAGCCGATTTTGTCAAGAGCATTGCCTGGGACACAACAGGGATCATGACGGGCTATGTAGCCGACTACTATACAGCCCAAGGTGAAGGCGATTCTGACGATCAGGGCTATCCCTACTACCGCACTCGTTTTGAAGCTTCCTCCCTAGCGCGTCAGGTAGAAACGGGACTGCCAGGCAAAGCGTTCGCTATTACAGACCTAGATACGACCCAGCCCCAAGACCGTCGTACCGTGAAATATGATTACGGCGTTAACGGCTCCGAAAGTTTTGCCAGCAAACTCAATTTACCGGCGGGACAGTATTTCATCACCACCACCACCGATGCCGATGGCAAGGTTTCCACCCGTGTTACCGATCCCAATGGCAATCAACTGGCCCAGGCCGTTGAAATAGATGCCATCAACGGAACCCACATCATTACGGGTTTTGATTACGATTACCAACAAAATAGCAAAGTCGAGACAACTCGCCTACCGAATTACTACAATCCACCGACGGGTTCCCAGACAGAGCAATGGGCCGTGACTAGCACCTATGACTTTCTAGGTCGCCTCATTCAAAGAACGAGTCCCGATACCTCTCAGGCGTTCCAATACATTTATGATCGTGCGGGACAACTGCGCTTTATGCTGGATGCGGAAGGAGCAGAAAAGGGCTATGTGCTTTACACCAAGTACGATGAGCTAGGACGAATTCTGGAAGGGGGAATCTACCATCAAGCCTGGGATCTGGCTACGTTACAGGGTTATGCTAACGATGAACCCACCCAACCCACGGCGAATTATACCTGGCTCCGGCAATATGTCTATGACGGTGATGGAACGGATATTAACGCCCTCGGACGCTTGGTTCAAGTGTTAGTTAACAAGGGCGACGATTCAAACACCGTTGCGGTTGAGGAAAGTTATCAATACAATATTTTGGGGCAAGTCATCGCCAAACACCTGCAAGTCAAGGATTACAGCGATCGCTCCTACACCATTAACTATACCTACGACAATTTGGGCAATGTCACCAAGATTGACTACGGCTCTGTAAACGGTCAGGCTGGCCCTGTGGTTTACTACCGTTACAATGCCCTCAATCAACTAACAGGGATTGGCAGCAGTCCCGACCAGCCCCAAGCCTACGCGGCTTATCAGTACAATGCCCTAGGCAGTTTACAACAGGAATCTTTTAATCAGGCTCATCGCCCTATTGAGCGAAACTTTAGCTATAACGCTCCAGGGTGGCTCCAGCAAATTAACAACGATATTTTCCAGGAAACCCTCAGTTACACAACAGGCGGCTATAGTGCGGATGGTAGCGATAAGGGTTACTATTCAGGCAAAATTGCCCAGGTTTCTTCAACCTTTAACCTCAGTAATGCGGGAAATTTTGCGACTCAATTTTCCTATCATTACCAATACGACCGAGCGGGAAGACTACAGGTGGCCCAATGTCGCCCGAATAATCAGTCTGGCCTACGCTACAGTTTGGGCTTAAGTCCCCAAGGCGCGATCGCCTACGATGACAGTGGCAATATTCTGCAATTAGCTCACGGTAATGAAACAGCCGATGACGGGGGTTTTGCTTACCAATCCTATATCTATCAGCCAGGCACCAATCAACTGCAAAGTCTCTCGATACAGACGGAAACAGGGGCCGTTGCCGAGAATTATACGGCGGATCACAATGGCAATGTCACAAGCGTTTCGGGCAAGTTCCAGTCCCTAAGCTATGACCCCTTAACCCAAATGACGGCAAGTATTACTCCTACAACGGGAGAGGCAGTGACTTTTACCTACGGAGGTCGCAGTCAGCGTGTCCTTAAACAACAGGGTAATCAGCAAAAATTGTATATTCATGGCACGAATAGTTATCCTCTCATCGAGTTAGAAAAAACGGAGACTGGCTCCGAGAAAGTCACATTTTATTTCTATGGGCTAAATGGTCTCCTGGCTTTTACTTCGGATACGACTTTGGCTAGTATTCAATATATCCTAAAAGACCGTAAAGGTTCCACCAGGACGGTAGTAGATGGTAATACTCATCAAGTTTTAGCGGCCTATAATTATCTGGCTTTTGGCGATTTAATGGGCGAGGCCTATGGTCAAAGTGATTTAGCTTATCTTTATACGGGCCAAGAATACGATGCTGAAATCCGTTTGTATAATTACCGAGCGCGATTTTATGACAGTCGGTTAGGGCGTTTCTATGGCCCCGATCCCGCCGGTCAACAACCTTCTCCCTTTGCCTATTGTGGCAATGATCCGATTCTTTTTAGTGATAAAACAGGCCGCATTTTTGGCATTGATGATTTCCTAGAAGGGCTTATTCTTTGTGTAGTGATTGGGGCAGCGATTGGTGAAGTGACAAACGCGATTACTTATGCCGTAACAACTGATCATTTTACGGTAGGAGGCTTTTTTGAAAGTCTAGCGATTGGTGCGTTGACAGGGGCAGTAAGTGGGGCTGTCGGTTTTGGAGCTTTTACGGCTGGAACGCTCGTGACAGGAACTTTAGTTGCTGCGGCAACAGGTGCAGGTACTGCCGAGGGAGCTTCTGTTATCGGATTAACTGGAGCGAAAGTCTTGGGTACGATTACGGTAACAGCTGTCGCAGCAGCAGGAGAAGCAGGAGTTTCTGTTACTGAGCAATTAGCCTCTAATGCCATTAACGGTCAACCGCTAGGAAAGGGTCTAGGTCGTGCAGCAATAACAGGAGCAGTGATTGGAGGTTTAACAACAGGTCTTACATTTGGTCTTCATCTTCGCTTTGGTCGGTTAGGGGGATATATCAAGGATGGCAAGTTCAAATTAGGAAAAAATCCTCTCGCAGCCTCCCGTTCTTCAAGTGCTTCGAGACCCAATTATGGTACACAATCTATTAAAGATCTTCTCGCAGAAGAGTCTTCTCATAGTCCGAGCAACAACAGTCCATCTCAGATTATTGAGTCTGCTCAGAATCCTGTGAGTCAGCCCGTTAATAATCCTAACTCTATACTGTCTCTGGACGAAGGCAATGGTTCCTTGTTTGACAAACACTCTAGCTATGCTAGTAATGTTAACCAGAAATTTGGACAAGGAAACTTGATGCAGCAAGCCCACGAGCTGATGGCTGACTATAGTTCCGTTTCTAGTTATCATCGTAGTGATCTTGGGACA
>JAYKJI010000381.1:0-9105 GCA_035285405.1 Snowella sp.
ATTTAGCCCTGTCATCCCCCGTATTAAGCGATCTTGTTTGAATATCCTTTCTATATCTAGCATTCTTGGATTTTCTGGTCATTGCTTTTTTTCTTATTATCCCTTATAACCCAACAAGTCTAATAGACATCGTTTACCTTTGACGGACTATTCTTAATAGTTTTTCAAACGCTACGGGTAAAGGCGCGATCGCTTCTAGGGGAGTTTCGGTAAGGGGATGAATCAAGGTTAAACGACGGGCATGGAGGGCTTGACCAGGTAAGTTGACGGGGGAATGGCCAGCACTATAGACCGGATCGCCGACAATGGGATGGCCCAACTCCTTGCTGTGAACTCGAATTTGATGGGTGCGTCCCGTTTCTAATTGGAATTCCATCAGGGTATAGTTGCCCAATCTTTCTAAAATCTGCCAATGGGTGACAGCTTCCCTTCCTCCCTTTTCCACTACAACAATGGCCATTTTTTTGCGATCGCGGGGATGACGACCAATAGGCAAATTCACCGTTCCCGACTGAGTTTTAGGCGTACCGTAAACTAAGCCCCAATATTCTCGACGGGCTGTTTTCGCTTTGAGTTGGGCCTGAAGATGCTGAAAAGCCTGATCGGTCTTAGCCACTACCATCACGCCGGTGGTATCCTTATCCAAACGATGCACAATGCCTGGCCGTTGTACGCCGCCAATACCCGTTAGATCCGGACAATGGGCCAAAAGAGCATTAACGAGGGTTCCCTGACTATGACCTGGGGCAGGATGCACCACCAAACCCGCCGGTTTATTAATAATAATTAAACTACTATCTTCATAGAGAATATCCAGGGGAATGGCTTCGGCCTTAACTTCTAAGGGCTGCACTAGAGGAATCGTCACCACTAAGCGATCGCCGTTTTTGATCAGCCGTTGTTTTTCAAGACAAATCTGAGTATTGACCTCGACCTGTCCCTGTTCAATTAACTTTTGCAACCGCGATCGTGATAAGTCCGACAGTTGAGCAGCTAACCAACTATCTAATCTAACCGCAGGGTTTTCTATCGGTAATTCTACGGACAATGCGATTATTTCAGGCGTTTCTGACGGGGAAAAATTTGACATACTAATAACTTAACCGGATCAACCGCGATCGCGGCAGGAAGAAGCGTTTAACTGTAAAGTTTTATAACAATTAAAGAAAAATCTAAAAAGATTGCAGAAGATTATAGTAGAGGAAATAACGGATGGTTAAGGGAGATGAATGTCCTATTGCCAGTCTTACTAAAAATGATCACAATCTCCGTGATTATTGGCATTCTAGTCGGTCTTATCTTTGTCATTGGGGTCAAAATTTTTCGAGGTAAGCAAGAAACTGTTAATAGTTTGGTTAATTCTAGCAATTTGGTGGGCGTTTTTGGGGAAGTGCAAATCCCCTTTGATCAAAAAACGAAAGGCAAAATTCGCGTCAATATTCAAGGCTCCATGATTGACGTAGTGGCTTGCACCCATTCCGAGGAATCTTTTAGCGTAGGGGATCAGGTCTTTATTATTGAAGTGCGTAATAACCAGGTTTGGGTCATTGCCAAAGATAACCTAAAACAGGATTTATCTGCATAAAAACAGATTGAATTTTTTGTTCTCATTAACTACTTCCTTTTTTTACTAATTGTCAATAGCTGATCATGATTAATAACAACACTTTTAAACTAACCACCTCTGTTCCCCTAGCTCAGACCCAAACGGAAGGCGTTAACCCTAGTTATCAAGATGATAGTCATGGCTACAATGGCCTTTTCTTAGCCGGTGCTCCTCTGGCACTGTTGATCATCGGAATACTGGGTTGTATTTGGTTTGTTAACTGTTTTCTTTGTATTTGTAAGCCCAATGAGGTGGTGATTTTAACTGGACGAAAACGGCAAACCAAAGAAGGTCACGAAGTTGGTTATCGCGTTTTATCGGGGGGGCGAGCGATTAGTATTCCTCTCCTGGAAACCGTTAAACGCATGGACGTAACCACGATGCCGATTCGGGTGGAAGTTCGCAATGCCTACGCGAAAGGGGGGACACCGATTAATATTCAGGCGATCGCCAATGTGAAAATTTCGAGTGATCCGGATATTGTGGGCAATGCCATTGAACGATTTTTAGACCGCGATCGCAGTGAAATTGTGCGGGTCGCCAAGGAAACCTTGGAAGGCAATTTGCGCGGTGTAGTTGCTACGTTAACTCCAGAACAAGTTAATGAAGATCGCCTCAGATTTGCCGAAAGTATTACCTCAGATGTCAGTCGAGATTTAATCAAATTGGGTTTAGAAATTGATACCCTAAAAGTGCAAAATGTTTCCGATGAAGTAGATTATCTTAATTCCCTAAGTCGAGAACGGATTGCTTTGATTATTCGGGATGCGGAAATTGCTGAATCCAACGCCCTCAGTGAAGCAGAACAAATTGAGGCCAAATGTGAAGAGGAAGCCCAGGTGGCAAAAACCCAGGACGAAATTATTGTTTTAGAGAAAAATAACGAGCTACGCAAAATCAAAGCCAAATTAGAACAACAAGCTAAATCGGAAGAAGAAATAACGATCGCTGCTGCTGCCGAAAAACGGGCCAAAGTGGAACAAAAACTGCAAGAAGTGCGGGCAGAACGGGAACGTTTACGACTGCAAGCTGACCAGGTGTTACCGGCGGTCGCAGATCGGGAAGCTCAAACTTTCTTTGCCCAGGGTAAGGCTGCGATTTCTGCTGAAAATGCCAAGGCAACCGCCCTCGTTAATGATATGTTAGCCAAGGTTTGGATCGAGACCGGCAAAGAAGCTTCGGAAGTCTTTTTGATTCAACAATTGGAGACCATTTTGAAAGAATCAGTCAAAATTCCCCAACATTTACAACTGGATAAAATTAATATTGTTGACAATGGCGATGGAAAATCCCTGGCCAGTATTATTAAAGTTTATCCTGAAATTGTGGGTCAATTCCTCGACAATATTAAACAAACTCTGGGTGTGGATGTGGTTGGTACGCTGACAAAATCCAGTTCAGTTACTTCGGAAGAATCAGATCATGCTTAATTCTTTGAGATATTCTCTCTATTGAGGAATTAAGCAAAGAAAGAACCTTAAAACCGTTAACATTATTCACGTTTAAAACAGGTCATCGTCATGGGTACAATCATCACACTATTAACCATTTTTGGCATGGGAATTGGGTCTGGACTGTTCGTTCTGCGACGTTTATATTTTATTTGTCAGCCTAGTGAAGTGTTGATTTTTGCCGGTAGCAGACGCTCGGTTTCCGATAATAAAAGTGTGGGTTATCGTCTGGTTAAGGGCGGTAGCAGTATTAAAATCCCGGCCTTAGAACAGGTTTTTCGCATGGATTTAACCAATATGATCATTGATCTAAAGGTGGTTAATGCCTACTCTAAAGGCGGTATTCCCTTAATTGTGGCGGGAGTGGCAAATATTAAAATTGCTGGAGAAGAACCGACTATTCACAATGCGATCGAACGTTTACTGGGTAAAAAGCGATCGGAAATTGAACAATTAGCCAAGGATACATTAGAAGGTAATCTGCGCGGTGTGTTAGCCAGTTTGACCCCAGAAGAAGCCAATGATGATCAAATTGCTTTCGCTAAAAATCTTTTATTAGAAGCGGAAGATGATCTGGCTAAATTGGGTTTAATTTTGGATAGTTTACAAATTCAAACCATTTCCGATGAAGTGCGTTATTTGGATTCCATTGGTCGTAAACAACAGGCAGATTTAAAACGGGATGCTCGTATTGCCGAAGCCAAAGCCCGTGCCGAATCTATCATCAAGGATTCCGAAAATCAGCGCATTACCGCCCTACGACGCATTCAACGGGATTTAGAAATTGCCAAAGTTGACGCGGAAAAACGGGTGCGCGATGCCCAAAGTAAGCGGGTCGCTATGATTGCCGAGGTGGAATCGGTGGTTATGTCCCAATTGGCCAAGGTTCAGGCGGAAGTGGCGGTAGAAACGGAACGGATTAAACAGGTTGAGCGACAATTACAAGCCGATGTCATTGCTCCCGCCGAAGCCCGTTGTCAACAGGAAATTGCCCAGGCCCAGGGTAAGGCGGCCACCATTGTGGAAGAAGGACAAGCTCAAACGGAAGGGATTCAAGCTTTGGCTCAATCCTGGTTAGCGGCGGGCAGCCATGCGAAAGAAATCTTCCTGTATCAAAAACTAGAACCGTTATTACGAATGATGGCGAGTAGTGTACCCGATGTCACCGTAGAAACCGTTACAGTTATTGATAGTAATAACGATAATTCTGGGGGAAGTATTCCTAAATTGGCCAGTTTTTTGGAACAGTTAAAACAAACAACGGGATTAGATGTCCCAGAGGTCATTAACCATTTAACCCATGCTCCGACCACCGCGATCGCTCCTAAAACAATTAAGAACATTCCCTAGCGGCATTTTTTCAAAGGAGGAACAAGACTTTCAGAGAGATAGATGAGGTTGCATTATGGGAAGAAAATCAGTATAATTTCCGAATTAATCTCGTCTTCAACAAGTCTCAATTAAGCAAAGGATTTAAACTATGAAGAAAAAAAGCCTTCTAGGCTCTCTGACTGTTATCGGTATCTGTCTGAGTTCCGTTCAGGCATTAGCAGCACCCTGGACGACCTGTGGTAACATTACCCAGATTACTCCCATATCAGCTAGTAATGGCAGTACCACCGGAGGAGAACTCCCTAGTTATCCTTCAGAAAACTATGAATATGCCATCGCTTATAATACAACTGAACCAGCTCCTGTTGTTGTAACTGCTTGGAATTTAGGGACTCGTATTGCCAACAAGGAACCTTACCTTGTCTTCTCCGATAATCCTGCCACAGGGATGAAGCAGGGGGGATTTGTATTTTACAAGGGAACCCTAGCATCAGATGATGCTTCTTGTGCTACTGGAACTATTCGTCACCGTTACTGGTGGATAAACACTGATAATACAGTAGCGACTGGTTATAGTAATGGGTGCTATGGTGCTACAATCCCTGTTTATTGTCGGGCAAGATAAGTAGGAAATCATTGTTTTTGTTTAGGCGCGTTGGTGGTGGATTGCCTAGAGACGTGCCTTTTTAATGCCAATTTATGGTTAGTTGACAAGAACAGATAGTTAACAACACATTTCTTCCATTAGTTGAGAGAAAACCAGCTAACTTAATCGCAGGGTTAATGCTTCCCTAGCTTGCTCACGATCATCAAAATGGATTTTTTCTGTTCCTAGAATTTGATAATCTTCGTGGCCTTTACCAGCAATTAAAACCCCATCCCCTGGTTTGGCTTCTCGAATGGCTCGATGAATAGCCGTAGCGCGATCGCTGATTACCCAGGGATCAATCTGAGCGGGAATCCCTTGAATAACATCGGCTAAAATCCGTTCAGGGTCTTCGGTGCGGGGATTATCGGAGGTGACAACCGCTAGATCGGCCAATTCTGCCGCAATTTTGCCCATCAAGGGCCGTTTAGTGCGATCGCGATCACCACCACAGCCAAAGACGCAGATCATTTTGCCCTGAATAAAAGGACGAGCCGCCTTGAGTAAATTCTCTAAACTATCCGGCGTGTGAGCATAATCCACAATAACGCTAATGTCTTGATCGTCTTGAATTTGCACCCGTTCCATGCGACCCGGCACTCCGGCAAACTCCGGCAAACTGGCCACCATCTGGGTTAAATCTAAGCCTAACTGTAGCCCCGCCGCGATCGCCGCCAAAAGATTAGCCAAATTAAACTGACCCACCAACGGCGAGCGAAATTCCTGCGCCCCCACCGGTGTCACTAAAGTGCCACTCACTCCATTGGGTTCATAGTTCAAATGACGGGTATGGAAATCCGCCTGGGCATCATTCACCCCGTAAGACCAAACTCGCTCTTTGGGTAAACTCTCCATTAAACGTTGGCCATAGACATCCTCACAGTTAAGAATAGCCCGGCCTTTAAGATAATGCTCTTCAAACAATAAAGCCTTGGCCGCAAAATACTCTTCCATGGTTTTATGGAAGTCCAAATGATCCTGAGTCAGATTCGTAAAAACCGCCACTTCAAACTCACAGGCTTTAACTCGACCCTGGGCCAGGGCATGGGAACTTACTTCCATTACCGCGTATTGATTACCAGCCTTGACCGCTTCTGCTAACTGTTCCTGTAATTCCGTTGCAAAGGGCGTGGTATGGGCCGCAATTTTCTGAAAATTTTGCCAACGAGTATAAAGCGTTCCCAATAGGGCCGTTGGTTGGTTCGCCTGTTGCAGAAAATATTCAATTAAATGGGTGGTCGTGGTTTTGCCATTGGTTCCCGTCACCCCGATCAAGGTTAATTGTTGCGTGGGATCACCATAGAAAGCCGCCGCTATCTGGGCGCAAGCTGTGACCATATCTTGAACGGGAATTACACAAGCCTCGGCTGTCGCTGGAAATTTACTTAAGGCCGCTGGCGTTACGAGAGCCGCGATCGCCCCTGCTTCCAAAGCACCAGGCCAAAACTCACCCCCATCAACTCTGGTACCTGGCATTCCCAGAAATAAAGAATGGGCTTGACAAGCATGGGAATTGGTGGAAATCGACTGAATTTCTGCTTCCAAGGCGGGATGATTAGGGAGTGTCTCCAACTCAGTAACCTTGGCCAAAAGCTCACGCAACTTGCTCATCGTTTTCCCAATAAAAATAGTTTTTGCCGTTTAAGAAGCCAAAGGCGATCATTAAGTTCCGTCTGCCTAGCAATCTGTTCTGTCTTCAGTTTAGATTATATTGCCTCGGCTCCTCCTGCTGAAGAAATTGGGTCATCTTCTCTGCCGAGAGAGGCTTACTAAACCAATAACCTTGCATTTCTTCACAGCCCAAGGACTGTAACAGGACAGCCTGCTCTTGCGTTTCCACCCCTTCAGCCACAATTTTTAGATGAAAACCTCGCCCTAGGGTCAAGATGGTTTCTATAATAGCTATATCATCAGCACTGTGGGGTAAATCCTTAATAAAAGCCCGATCAATTTTAAGGGTGTTAAAGGGGAACATTTTTAAGTAAGCTAGGGATGAATAACCCGTGCCAAAATCATCCAAAGCCAGATAAATTCCGGCCTGCTGTAGCTGTTCTAAAATATGGCGGGTCGTAATCACATTTTGCATCACTGCTGTCTCGGTAATTTCTAGTTCTAGACTAGAGGGATCGATACCGACTTGTTCCAACACCCGTAGCACACTGGGCAAAAGATCCGGTTCCTGAAATTGACGGGCAGAAAGGTTGACAGATAAGCGACAGGGATTTAGCCCCATGCCTTGCCAAGCACGTTGTTGTTCACAGGCAATCCGAAGAATCTGTTCCCCAATGGGAATGATTAGACCGCTAGTTTCGAGAATATTCATAAATTGATTGGGCGGTACAAGCCCTTTAGCTGGATTATCCCAACGCAAAAGAGCTTCCATGCCAGCAATTGTCCCCGTGCGGATATTAATTTGGGGTTGATAGTATAGGGAAAATTCTCCATTATCGATCGCCCGATGTAGCTCTTGTTCTAACCGTAGGCGACCGGACTGTCGAGAGGTAATAAGTGAATGATAAAAGCGAAAATTGGGATTAACGAGATCCTGGTCATCATTTAAAGCGGCATTGGCATTCATCAACAAGGTTTCGGTATTGTCTCCATGTTCTGGATAAAGAGCGATCCCAATATTGCCTTTAAAGTACAAGGGACTGTTATTAATGAGAAAAGGTCGTTTAAGAACATCCAGTAACCGTTGAGCGATGATTTTGACCTCTTGAGCATTGTTACAGGTCGTTAATAGGATGGCAAACTCATCACCTCGCCAACGACAGAGGAGATCCCCTAAGCGCATATGCACCTTGAGTCGCTCTGTCGCCAAACACAGCACTTCATCGGCGATCGTATAGCCAAAGGTATCATTAAGGCACTGAAAATCCCTTAGTCCCAGAAACATAATGGCAAGAAAATGATGAGTCGTCTGGCTACGGGTAATTTGGCGAGAGAGTTCTTGTTTAAAGAGAAAACGATTGGGCAGTTCAGTTAAGGGATCATAAAAAGCTTGATAATTTAGTGACTGTTCAATTACTTTTCTTTCGGTAATATCAAAAATATAGATTCTAATAAAATGACTATCTGCTAAATAATGGATATGCTGATCGAAAAATTTTTCGTAGAACTTAACCTCCCGATGAACAATATAGTTTTCGTTATTATGGGCAATATTTAATATATCTTTTAAGAGTGGATGTTCTAGCCTCTCCTGAATTAAAGTTTCAAACTTATCATGGGCAGCTAGGTTCAAATAAGTGATTTGACCAAAATAATCTAGTTCGATAATCGGGTAAGGGCTATATTCAATAATAGAAGCAAGTTTTTTAAGCTTTTCCTCCGGACAATCCTGAAATTTTTCCTTGGGAATCATGGTTTTTCCCCACTGTTCCTGAGGAGTATAGGAAATGCCATCTGGTAATGGGATTTTGAGGGGAGCAGGGGTTAGGGATTCCAGTTCATCAACATTAGTCTCTAGGGAAGCTGCTTGATAATACCCTTTAATATCAGTACTAAACCCGATTAAGTCTCCATGTTTCAGTTCATATTCTAAATAAGATTCTCCATTCACCCAAATGCCATTCCGACTTCGATTTCCCTCTAGATCACCATCAATAATATGAAACGATATCTCTAAATTTGTATTAATTTTCTTGATCAGGGTCGCATGGTGTCGGGAAATCTGAGGGGAGGGAATCACAATTGAGTTACTAGGATGGCGACCAATCGAATAATAGGAATTCCGAAGATGAATGACTCTTTTAAATGAGGGGGAATCAATAATCAATCGATGGAACATAGGGATTACTTGTTCAAAAAACAGCGAGATAGCGATCGCAGAAGATGAAGTTCAATAGCTACTTAGTAGTTTACCCAAGTAGCGTTGTTTTTGCCGTATATGAAACGCTATTCCTGCTACATAAAACTGACAAAACGCGACAGATTACGTCACATTAATGTTTACTTCCTGCTTCAACCAGAACCGTCGGCGGCACTCTGTCCACAGGCTGACACGGTATAGCCTACCGCCTGACTCGCTAACACTTTCGCCGCATTTAAGTCTCTATCCATTTCTAAGC
>JAYKJI010000382.1:0-4906 GCA_035285405.1 Snowella sp.
TTGTGGATCGCCTTTTAGACCGCTTAAGCGAAATCATCCCATCGCATGAATCTCATCTATCCCTTGCTATACAAGGGTTTTAAGTATTTTGGTAAATGTGCTACCCCCCTGAACGCTTACAAATTTACTATGCTTAAAGTCAATACAAAGCCGTCCTAGAAGGACGGGGTTTTAAACCCAGTTTTTCTGATAAAAAGCCCTAAACCATTGTTTACTCTGGCGGCGGTGACGGCGGAACGATCAATTAATTGTCCCCCTAGGGCTAAAGAGGTGGAACTACCGCCATCTAAGTTTAGAGCCGATTCTGCCCCTAGTTTTTTGAGGATCAAAGCCATTTCTGCTAAAGTTGCTCCCTGACCTCCCACTCGATTATGCACTGCGACTAACAGCATTTTTCCTGCTCCATTAACCGCGATCGCACTACGAGAGGCCCGTTGTTGTTGAAAGCCAGCATTAAATTTTTCCGCCTTGGCATTCAGGACGATTTCTCCCTGCTCAATTAATAAAGGCCCCGCTCCCACAATTTGGGGAAAGGCATTAAATTTGGCCGGAACAGCACTGCTTTGTAAGCTGAGAGAGGTTCCCACTGTCAAAAGATTAGGAGCCGGGGAATTACCGCGTAGGATGAGGAGATAACCGTTCGGGGGAATCGGAAAGGCATTTTGACCAGATTGGCCACCGGATTGTTGGGCCGTAACTTGATTATTTTGGACAACAATAATCGTTTCATTGTCCGTCATGGGCGTATAGGTCGCACCCCAGTCGGCAGTATAACGGGCAACCCCCTTCTGGACAAAACCGCTATTAACGTAGTTCACTGCAATTTGCTGTCCATTGCTTGTCGTCAGACTTTCCTGCAAACTTAAGCGTCCTACGGTCACTTTACCCTGATCGTCCCAGGCGATCGCGCCACGATTGAGAATAGGGCCAGACAACCAGCGATTATCCCGTTTGATTGCGCCCAAGGGTAATTGAGTATTGCGATTAAAAAAACCGCCATTAATACCGGCGGAAGCTTGCCAAGTACGTACCAGATTGGCTGTGGTGACAATACCGCGCAAACCCTGGGGATTGGCCGTTAAGGATTTCAACGCAATTTGAGGAGAAGCAAGATTGAGTTCTAACCAGGTCACGGGAAAAAGACCTGAATTGCCGCCAATATCAATAAATTGCTGTCGCCAAGTTACTCCATCTGCCCAGACAATGGTTTTTGCTGGGGGAGCATCGGGCCGAATATCAATGACTAAACGGTAGGGATTATTGAGGGTCGTCATCTGAAGTTTATGCGCGGTTGGGAGACTGACATAAATCTTGCTACTGGCTCCCAGATTCTCCAGCCGAAAGCTTTGACCCGCCGTTGATTTTATGCCATTACTACTGCCTAAATCATCTTCGTCATTGCTCTGCTGATTGGGTTGATTAATGACATTATTGGGGATAGGGTTAACTTTCAAAAGATTAGGGGCGATCGCGGCATTGAGCATAACCACCCCTTCTGTTTTCGCCTGACTAACCTGCCAAAATGTGGGTCGAGATAGGGTTAAGACAATACGTTTTCCCCAGGCTTGATTACCTTCCCGCACCTCCGTCACCTGGGAACCCGTCGCACTCACCATTAAGGTATCTCCCTGTGCCTGGGCCTGATTGCCCAACTGTTGCAACCAATCGGTCAAATCCAGATAGCGATAGGGCGCGATGAATTGAGTGGTGAGATTATTAACCGTTGAAAACCATTGGCTTGGCTGTACCTGGGGCTGATTGCTATCCAAAAGCTCAATCCCTAAGACTTGCATGGCTCCTAGATCACTGATGCCGGTTCGGACTTGTCCTCCTTCTTGCCACTGGATCCAATTCACCGGAAAGGTTTTGCCTTCCAACGCTAAAGTACTTCCTTGCTGTAGCAACTTGTTATTGCCTTGGGCGATCGCAAAACTGCCTTTGGGGGATGTGCCAGTAAGGGGAATAGCTTTCCAGACCAAACTACTCAGGAGAATGGGCGGCATGGTCAACAGCATCGATAAACCGAATCTTAGCCAGATCTTTTTGGCGATCGCGTAGCGTGCCCTTGGCATCGCGCCAGAATTGGGCAGAATGTGGAAGTCAAACATAGCAAAACTGATTAAAAACTGGAAGACAATGCTGCGGTTAAACCCATAATTCCCCAATGATATCAGTATTGTAAATTTCCGCTTCATTTAAACCCAAAAATGACCGCGATCGCTGCTCTTAGTTATCTCACCAAAAGTTTAAATACCTATTCTAGTAATTGAGAAAGACTAGCTAGAGCCACTTCCGTATTCTGAGAATTTTGGGCCAGGGTTGTTACCACTTCTTGGTTTTCTTGAGCAATTTTGACTAACATACGGATCTGCGGTCGAATTTCTTTAGAAATCTTGTTAATAGCGGTATTTACTTCCAAGATCTGTACACTGAGTTTTTTAATTTCTTCAATCATCATGTTAAAGGCCAGCTTATTCTGATGATCTAGTGGTAAACTTCCGCCTAAAACCGACGCTTGATAGGAAATATTTTCTACACGCTTACTAACTTTATTAATGAGATCATTCCCTTGCTCAATCATCGTTAATTTTTCTTGAAAATCACTACTGACTCCATTGATTTTTTGAGTAAATTCCAGAACAGACTGGACACTATCGCCTAATTCTTGGAAAGTTTTTTTGCCTTCTCTGGAGACGAGAATCCCCACTTCTTCAAAACGTTTATTTAAATTAGAAATTTCTTCACTTTTCTGGAATAATTCTTCTGTTTGGTGCTGTAACTGTGTTTTTTGTCGCTCTAGTAAAGTATTATGCTGTTGTAATTCCTGCTGTTGAAGTTCTAGTCGTACTGCATATTGCTGAACATTCTGTCGCTGTTCTTCCACTTGCTCTGCATAGTTCCGTAGGTCTTGGTCTTGTTGCATTAACTGTTCATTGAGAGCGGAAAACATTTCTGACTGAGCTAGGATCAATTTGCTAAAATCCAGCATTCCTTGCTCTTGACCGTTCTTGATCACCATAATTGGATCGTAGGCTGATTTGATTGGACGGCTAAAGGATAACTTAACGGCATCAGTAATCAGAGTTGTAGCAGAAACTTTTAGAATTTCTTCCTTCCCTCTAAGACTATTTAACAAAACTGAAATGGGTTTAGTTGCATAGATCCCATGACTAAATTCTTTGCTTAATTTTTCAAATAAAGTCCGCCGTGTAATTGCACCAATTACTTGATGAGCTTGAGTAATCATGACTCCAGACAAGCGTGGGTTTGCAAGGAGATGCTCTTTAACCTCTTCTGTTAACGTTTCTAAGGGTACAAGATAGTTATCCAGGGGCAGAGAATCCAAATTATTCGACTTTTCCAGAACCGATATATTTTCCTGCGTAAGCGAACTACTTGCTAGCATAGATGAACTCAAAATTTATATAGTTTCAGTTTTCTGTTTAATCCTAATCATTGAGCATTCTATTACGTCTAGATTGTCTTTGTTTTTAACAGCTAACTAAGATTTTATTAAATTTTGATTAATCTTACCTTAGGGAATATGACAACGAACAGAGCCGCTATGGCATTGAAACCGTCAGTAAGAGGTTAAACCCCTGGTTGAGGACAAGTTTATTGTCAGACAGCGTAGAACAATTTTCCTCTGGCAAATTATTGGGTTAAACCATGTTGGAGGGCAAAGCGCACTAATTCAGTCCGACTGTTGGTTCCGGTTTTACTAAATAAACGACTGACGTACTTTTCCACATTTCTGACACTGGTTTTTAGGCGAGAGGCAATCTCTTTATTCATCAATCCCTGGGCGACTAAATCTAAAACGCTTTGTTCTCTGGGTGTTAAATCAATTTTAATGGGGGAAGGTGTCGTCACAAATCCTGAAGGATGGCTAATTTGTTCCTTCAAATCTCGGATTTCTTGATATATTTCTTGTAATTTAGTCGATTCACTCTGGGACTCTACATTGGCCTGACGACGTTCTAGTAAATTTTTAACAATGGCTTCCAATTCCTCTGGATCGAAAGGTTTGGATAAATAAGCATCACAACCGGATTGATAACCCTGAATGCGATCGCTGGTCATCCCTCTAGCAGTTAAGAAAATAACGGGCAAAGTCTTAAAACGAGGATCATCTCGCAACTTACTTAAAAATTGATAGCCATCCACCTGGGGCATCATAATATCGGAAATAATCAAATCCGGTAAATGGTGTTGCAAATAAGTCCAGGCATCCGTCGCATTACTCGCAACGGCCACTTGGAAATCGCCACTATCTTCCAGATAAGCCTGCACCGATTCGCGGATACTAGGTTCATCATCAACAAGCAATAACTGGGCAGGTTCAGACATAGGATAGGGGGATAAATTCAATCGCAAAAACAGAAACCTCAATTAACCCAGTACTAGGCTAATTTAGTCAACAGAAACTGAATCCACATCAATAATAGTGTTAGTCGTTTTGGGAGTGGAGGCCGAATCCTTTTCAGAACGAGAGCGAAAACTCTCAAATACCAATTGAGAAACTTCTGACATCATCAGTGTCACCAAAATAAAATCGTCAATTTCTCCGACAATCGGAAAAACATCCGGCGAAATATCAATGGGACTCAGTAAATAGACTAAGGTTCCTAAAATAATCCACCAACGATAGCGGGTGTTGCGAATGGCACTGCGATAAAACCCGTATAGTGCTTGAATGGGAATTTTCATAAACTTAACGCCGAAGGATCCTCTATCTACTGCTATATAAAACTGACAAAATGCGACAGATTACGTCACATTGATGTTTACTTCCTGCTTCAACCAGAACCGTCGGCGGCACTCTGTCCACAGGCTGACACGGTATAGCCTACCGCCTGACTCGCTAACACTTTCGCCGCATTTAAGTCTCTATCCATTTCTAAGC
>JAYKJI010000383.1:0-19777 GCA_035285405.1 Snowella sp.
ATCACTCAAATCCGATGGATAGGCAGGACGATTCATAATCTGGTAGCGAATATTTACATTTCTTGAGACGGGCTTTGCTACCCAGCAGTACTAGCTTCTTTACAATAATTTACGAACAGTCCCTTAAAAATTGAGGTGCTTTTATGCGTGTCTGTGGTTTAGACATTTGTAAAGGCTGGGCTGTTGCCTGGCTACTGGATGATATTCCCGATAATATTAAGGATGACTACCAACGAGATAAGGTTAAGCGTAGTCGAGATCCTGAACAAGATGATTTTACTTTTTACTTTTGCCATGACCAGTATGAGAAGGTTCTCAAGCCTGGCACTAAAACTGTAAAGATTGCTTCCGATAAAAAGATTAAGCGAGGTATTGAAACCTTCTTAAGTTGGAAACCTGAGTTAGTGGTGCTTGAACCGACCGGCTTACATTATAGTCTTTTTATTTCTAAGGTCTGTGAATATCACGGTATTCAAGTTCGTTGGATCTCCCATGACGTTTGTAAGTCAGTTCGCACTACTCACAAGCTGCACGATAAAACGGATCTGGCTGATGCCTATATCTTAGCGATTCAAGGTGTCATCTATGGCCATAAGCCTAGTTACTGGATACGCTTCGAGGATATGGTTTTGAGGCTTCGGGAGCTATACCATTTTAAAAAGTTTCTGACTCGTCTTTCAGTTCGATCTAATAATCGTAGTCAACAACATCTGGCTTTAGAGTTTCCTGAGTCGGTGGCTTTATTTAAAGATGTCTTTAGTTTGAATGATGGGTGTTCCGCTTTGTTAGCTGCCGTTGCGGGTCGTCAGTTGGGTATAAAAAAGAGTGACTGGGTTAAAAGGTTAGATAACTCAATCGCTCGTCAATATGGTATTCATTTGTCTCATTCTACCCAATACCTGGCTACTTTAGCCGATGATCTGCATATCAAGCTGATTGAGGTCAATAGCAAGCTTGAGTCAACGATTTACTCCTCTCCGTTTGTTCGGTATAACGAGGTCTTTGATCGCTTTCAGTTTGGTTTGAACTTGCGGGCCATTATCTTGATTTTGATTTATCCGTTCTCTGAGCGTTTTAACCAGCAAGGTTTATCTGTTTCTACTCGTATCGCTAAATTTAACCGCCGCCTGGGTATGGCTAAGATTGAATATCAGTCTGGCATCTCAGTTAAGGGAGAGAAAACGGGGTCAAGTTCTGGTCTATGTCGTTCTGAGTTCTATATGCACGTTTCCAGCCGTTATAAGCTCTTGAGCAAGCGTAAAGGCTTTGTTCATGCTACTGAGGAGATGCAACGTGTTCAGACTTATCACGATGAGAAGGAGGCTAAACTCAAGGGTAATCCTGAGTTACTTCATAACATCTGGGTATCTAAACAGAAGGCTCGGTTACACGCTGCTCATTTGGCTATTGGCATGTCTGTTAAGGATTCTCTAGCCTTTATTGATTCTGTGGACTGGTCATCAAAAGATCCTAACCATACTGAGAAACAGCGACTAATTGGCGATCTCCTTATCAATCGCACTGGGGCTTATATCTGTAAGCAGTTGTTTAAGGCTCTGCTTGATGTGGGGCCTGATTTGGATAATTGAGAATTTTGACTCGCGGTTGAGTTCATAGTTAATAATTACTAGGTCTAGATACTCTCTAGATCTTATTTTTTTAGGGTATATTTAATAGCTTAGAGTAAAGTTAAGGTTTGGCAACGAAAATCCCAGACCTTGAAAAATTCAATCTAGAATTGAGAAGTCACGATCATCGTCTTTGAGTTGGTGTTCCTTTCTAAATTTGCACTAGAAATTGTTCTTGTTTTGGGGATCGCGTTAATTTCTGCCCTAGTTTCGTGGTTTCTTGTTCGTAGAGCTAAACGAAGATTCAATGAACGTATGAGACGGATTCGGGTATTAAATTACTATCGAACTCGAACGCTCTTTTCCTCGTTGCCAGAGACCTCTCAAATTGAACATTATGAGGATTTTATCGGTGATTCTAGTTGCCGCTATAATGCTCATTCCTATCACCTTCGCTGTGCTGTGAATCCGATGGGCCCTTGTGAAGGATGTTCTTTCTATCAACCAGAATTCTCACCGTAATCCCCCGAACAACTATTGAGTCAAAATTTACGACATGATGGCTCACCTGAAGAGGAGATGTCTGACAAGTTTTTGGGTATGATGGTTTCATGACGCTGTAATGTTACTACCAAATCAAAGCCAAAATGTTTGGAAAATCCCCCAAAGACTCTCAAGATAGCGAAGGTAACGACCTGGAAGCAATTCTATTTTCTAAGGAAATGGAATTAGAGAATACAGATGCTGAAATGATGAATGATGACACTGAGTTTAATTTAAATAAAACTATGAGTAACTCCTCTGAAATTGTCAATGTAGTTGAGAAAATTA
This sequence comes from Snowella sp., assembly GCA_035285405.1. Classification (GTDB taxonomy): domain Bacteria; phylum Cyanobacteriota; class Cyanobacteriia; order Cyanobacteriales; family Microcystaceae; genus Woronichinia. The sequence continues at coordinate 2,400 of JAYKJI010000383.1, forward strand.
GTGGCATTCTTTCACCTTACTTTATTGTCCTAGTGGGTTTATTTCTCTATGACAGCAATGTTCTGATTGGGACTATATTAATTGCGGTGGGGATTTTTTCTCTGCTTAAGTTTTCTTGGCAGGATCTTCAAGGTATTATTGAGAAGATCAAAAACTTTTTTCAATCAGATTCTTAATTGATCTCTAGCATTGTTCTGTCTCTTGGTTTTGCAGTAGGGATTGCCTTAAAAGCCACATTCCGTACGTAGCATAGAGAACTAAATAATACAAATCAATTAAATTGGCAAAAGTCTTTCCATGCGAAGACTCCAGTCATTATGCTCTGTTGAGCAGCCAAGACATTCCTCATTTAATAGTGCAAATTATTTCATCTTTATACCATGTTAGCTTTTTCTTTGCTCTCTATATCTAGTGTTTTGGTAGTCAAAAAATCCTGTATATAGCGTGTGATTTGTAAATAATTTATTTTTTCAATACTTCTGGTTTTTGGTGAAATGGTTACTCGCTTAGGCGATCGCCCTTGCCCCGATTACGAGAAACAGAAATCGTTGTGAGTTGGGCTGTTTTTTCTTATGGTTTACTAACTTACAGCACTTTGCTTAATTACACCATACAGACAAAAAGCTAAAATCCTTACTCAACAAGCCTTGTAGGAAAAAAACTGTACGTCGAGATCCCGATAAGTGCTGTATTGCGAGTCTATTCTGACAATCTTTGACTACCTAATAAATCCTGGGGAATAAAAGTGCGATCGCGGGCTAAGGGAACCACACCTTCCGCTAATAAAAATTCTCCGTTTTTAATCCAAGTTTGTAATTCAATGGCAACCTGGCGCGATCGCGCAATACTACCGAGGGGGGCAACTCGCACACTTTTTCCCTCAATGGTCATGCGACCCGTTTTAAGTTGAGCATAGGAAACCAAACCAAAGGTCGGACGAACACGGCGCGGAATCGAAAAGTCCACTACTGGAGCCACAATATCCTGATCCAGCACAGCACAGCGTTCGATCACCTTTTCGGAAAGAACTGGTAAGGGAACGCCCACTCCTAACATTAGAGATGTCCCATAATTCTTAAAATAACAGCCCCGTACCCAACGAGCATTCATTTGTTTAGCATCTCCTATCAATGCTAGGGTCGCAGCCGGGCCAATGGGCGTATGATTCGGTAAGCGTTTTTGTAAGGGAAAATGTTGGGTTCCTTCCCAGGCGATATAGCCCACCCCCCCTCCTAGAAAAATACGAGTACCAATGCCAATGACCTCCAATTCTGGATCATTGAACAGGGGAGAAATGGCCCCAGGATTACAATAAACAGCATTCGCTAAACGCGGCAGCAAAGGGCCAAGATAGGTGAATAAAGGGCGATCGCCACCATTAACCCCAACAATAAAATTTTGATAGAGATTACGGGGATTATAGAGATAAAACTGATTAATACTTTTACTGGTAATCAGGGTTTCTAAGGAGGAGCGGGGATAACAATCCGTACCTTGACCGATCGCCCGCAAAGAGACAGCTTTACCCGCAATTAAATCCTCAATCACATGGCCTCCCCCTCGTTCCGAAGCTGCCGGATGATTGCGAAACTCTCCCTCTAGACTATCCCCACTGCTCTGATAGTCACTCATGGCTGTCGCCCCAATATATAAGTCCACAGCCCCAAAGCCGGCATAGGCAGGAACTCCATCTAGCCAACATTGACGAATCTTGATGGGGGGATCGGTATGACCTAAATTAATGATCGCCCCAGAGGATTCCATCGACTCAAAGGTTCCTGTACAAACCACATCCACCTGTTTAGCAACTTTCTCAATCCCTAATTCCAAGACTTTAGCCTTGACCTCATCCACTGTCCAGACCACTGCCTTTTTTTTGCTAATTTTTTCGTTAATTTCGGCAATTGTTCGCATCATAAAATAGGAGAATTAGGAAAATAGGCAGACTTAATGATCAGCATGGGGGGATGAATATCGCCATTGATCGAGAATATCTTTAATGAAAATTTCCTTAAGTAACACTTGGCTAACTACACTGAGAGGAACGGCTAGAAATAGACCTAAAAAACCAAATAAACTGGCAAAAAAGACTTGAGCTAAGAGAATCATGCCAGGTAACAACGGTAAGGGTTTGGGAATTACTTTGGGGGTGATCCAATGGCTTTCTAACTGGTGAATAATTGTATAGATAATTAAAATCATAATGGCCTTCCAAGGATGATCTAATAGGGCGATCGCCATTGCAGGAATCAGACTAATCAGTGGCCCAATATAGGGGATAAAGGTAAACAGGCCAGCGATTAAAGCCAAGGCCAAAGCTAGGGGGACTTGCAGTAAGAATAAACTAATAAAGCTCAGGGTCGTGACAACGGCCATATTCACCAGCAGGGCAATTAACCAATCTTCTAGGGAAACTTCACACAAACTGAGAATTTGATCGAGACGGTGACGATAAAAGGCGGGAAAGAGACGAATAAACCCTCGGCGGTAAGGTTGAGGATTCACTAATAACATTAAACTCAAAACTAATAATAATAATAAACTCAGGGGTAAGCCGAGAGTACTGTAAAAAATACTGAGACCCTGACCCGCAATCTGATTCAATAAAGGTTGTAATTGTTGACCGAGTTGTTGCCAATTGGGTAAAGCATGGATTAATTCAGGATCAATTTTGGCCGCAATCTCTTTCAGTTGACCCATTACTTGATTAATGCCTTGGGGAGCCAGAGTAATAAGTTCTCGTAACTGACTTAAAAAAGGGGGAATAATCAGCCAAATAAATAATCCGAAACTACCGAGTAAACTGCAAACGGCCACAGTGATCGCCCCACCTCTCGGTAATCTCTGACGCTGTAAACGGATCACGAAATGATTGAGAGCATTGGCCACAATAATCGCCGCAAAGAGTAACAGCAACAATTGCCGAATACGCCATAACGTTGTTAAAGCCAATAGTAGGGTGAGAAAACCAACCCCCTGGGCAAAAGTCACGTTGACTTCCTCCCCAGTCCCATCTGCCAAATAAGTAAAAAGGCAATGATTAAAGGGGGAACCGTAATGCCGAACAGAGCATTCAAAGATGTGGGTTCAATCTTTAAATTTGGTCCTACATACTTGATTGCCAAGGATACTAGCAAAGACACCAACAAAATCTTGGTAATAAATCCGACAACTTTCATGGGCCTTAGAAATTAATTTCAGTTTTAGACGGCTAATGGGTTAATGCCCTTAATAGCAAATAGACACTCCATCACCTCCTCTACAACCTTATCAGGGGTAGAAGCTCCAGAGGTAATGCCGACCACAATTTTTCCCTCTGGCAACCAGGGTTCAGCGATTTCTAACGGTTTACCCAGGGGTTTATGTTCGACTCGATTACCGGGCCCAATGCGGCTGGCACTGTCAATATGGTAGGAGGGAATCTGACGCTCAACGGCGATTTCCTGTAAATGGGTCGTGTTGGAAGAATTGTAGCCACCAATGACCACCATTAAGGAAAGCTCTTCTTCTACCAAGCCAAACATGGCATCTTGACGTTCCTGGGTCGCATCACAGATGGTATTAAAGCTCATAAAATGTTCGTTTAAAACCGCCGGGCCATACTTTTTCATCATGGTTTTCTCAAAAAGTTTGCCAATTTGTTCCGTTTCACTTTTGAGCATGGTGGTTTGATTTGCTACCCCTAAACGTTCTAAATCTCGATCAGGATCAAAACCGACGGAATGGGCATTTTTAAATTTGTCGAGAAAAACCTGGCGATCGCCGCCGTGCAGAATGTAGTCACAGACATAATTAGCCTGCTCTAAATTGAGAACAATCAAATAGATTCCCGCAAAGGAACTAGTGGCGATCGTTTCTTCGTGATTATATTTACCGTGAATGATAGAAGTATATTGACTTTTTTTATGCTTTTCGACCGAATTCCAGACTTTGGAAACCCAGGGACAAGTGGTATCAACAATGGTGCAACCCTTCTGATCGAGAATCTGCATTTCCGTGACACTGGCTCCAAAGGCGGGCAAAATCACCACATCCCCTTGAGCTATTTGGCTAAAGTCCTTCACATCTCCCTCAACTGGAATAAAACCGACCTCCATTTGTCGTAACCGTTCATTAACTGAGGGATTATGGATAATTTCATTGGTAATCCACAGTCGTTGGTTAGGAAAATGTTGTCGAGTTTCGTAGGCCATGGCCACAGCCCGTTCTACCCCCCAACAAAAGCCAAAAGCCTCCGCCAGACGAAGGGTGACATCACCCCGTTCTAAACGATAATGATTTTGTCGGATCTCCTGGATCAATTGGCTTTGATACTCGGTATTCATCACTCCCATGACTTCCTGACCGTGGCCAAATCCTTTGCGGTGATAATTCTCCGATTTTTGTAAGGAGCGTTTAAATGCTTTAGTATCCATCGGTATTGATATTGCTAAATTCGAGTGATGATTGCGTCTGACAAACATCCCTTATTGTAGGAGGTTAGGTCTAATAGGTCTAATTTGCCGCTACGAGCCTTAAACGGGATTGGGTTGGGCTTCTAAATAGACGAGAAATTCTAATAGTTCTTCATCCGAAAGCAGCTGCCGCGATCGCTTGCCATAGGTTTGCAACAGATAATTACGACCTTGATCACTTGTCCAGCCTAAGCGTTTCAATTCCACATTGCTACGGGAAATAATTTCAGAGAAGTCAATAGGCGCATTTGGATCAACCCCCAAGGTCGTTACTTTAGGCGGTTCAGTCGTTTCAGAAATTTCAACTGGTTCAGACACTTCAGATTCAACGGACGTAACGGCGATCGCTGCTTCTAGGGGAATTTCCAAGGTTTCCTGAAGAGATGTCAGGGGAAGAGGGACTTCCTCCAGCGGTGACAAAGACAAAACCGGCTCTAGGATTTCTGGTAAAGGCAAGGGTTCAGGAGACGACAAAACAAGCTCTGGTTCCGCCGTTAGAGTGAGGGCCGGAGGTGGAGTTAAGGTGAATGCTGGTGTGGGTTCTGGGGTTAATACGGGTTTTTCCACCGCTTCAGCCGAAGATTCTAGGGGCAGAGCCGCCCGTGCTTCTTGCTCAATGACAGGAGGGATCGTAGTTGAAATTTCGGGAATAGCAATTTCGGGGACATTAACTTCTTCGGGAATAGCGATTTCTGGCTCTGAGATTAAAGGCATCACTTCTGCCTTCGCCGGAGTAACTTTGGCTGTTTTTCGTGGGGTTTTCGGTGCAGAAACCGATTCTGAGACCATCGGGGGAGTCGGAAGGGTGGGAGGAGTCGGAAGAGTGGGGGGAATTGGAAGATTAGTTGGTTCAATGGCAGCGATCGGGTTTAGAGCCAATAGAGATAAAGCTCTTAATCTTGCCTGATCTTCTGCGTCTTCCAGTTTGGCGGCGGCGGCTAACCCACTGGCTAAGGAAATATTTTCTACCTGAACCATGGCCCGAACGATGTAAAGCCCATGATCAATCATTAACAGTTCACTAGTCAAACTGCCCTGGGGATATTGCTGACGAAACTGACTCAACATAAGCACTGATAAACTGGCCATTCCCCATCCTAGCAGATCCTTTAGGGCAAGCTTTAAGGTAACACTCTGGCGATCGCGGTACGATGACGCGAACTATTCGGTGTGATTTCTACTTGGTCAAAACCGGCGGCTCGTAATTCCTGTTCCAGATCTAAGGCAAAGTATTGATCCATAAAGGGTTCAGTGCTTTTAAGTAAAGTCATCACGTAGGGAGGCATGGTCAGATAGGCCTGGGAACGGGGATTCATATCCATCAGGGTAAAACCACCGCCAGGGGCAACTAAACGACGAACCTCACGAAAAATGCGCCGGGTGGGTTCCTGGGGCATTTCATGGAAAAGGAGAAAGGCAGACACTAAATCAAAGGATTGATCGGCTAATCCGGTTGCTTCGGGTAAGGCATGAATCCAATCAATATTAGTTTGTTTTATGTGACCGTTATAGTGGGCAAGGGCGATATAGTAGGGAGAAAAATCTAAGCCTGTCACCTTTGCCTGGGGATAATTTTCTTGCAGGATAAAAGTGCTTAAACCAACGGTACAATGTAAGTCTAAAATCTGCTTAGGTTCATAATTTAATCTTACCTTAAGAATATCGTGATAGCTATCTCTTAAACAGCGATCGCCCTTAGCTCCGGCTTCAGGATAAAGACTGGAATGAACCGCATTAGCGGCCACCTCAAATTCAAAGGCTGCATCCCAACATAAATGGCCTTGATCGTAGCCATGAAAGGAGGCTTGATAATAATCGGGATAGCTTAAATCGTCATTATGAATAGTAGCCCAATCGCTTTGCCAGTCATGATTCTGCAACTGATACACCGTTTCTCGCCAGGGAATTCCTAACCGTTCTGCTCGTTTGATCATCATGCTGCGGGCCTGTTTTTTTGCGATCACCCAGACAGGTTTAATGCTTAACAGTCCACTAACTAATTGAGTGGTCAAATCGGGGGATACAGCTAGGGTATTTGCAGTCATAAATAAGAAGAAAATTTAAACAATTAAATTTATGGTTCACTATGGTATCATAATTGTGTAGACAATAATGATCGCTTCTAGATTTTTCAACAATTCTTTATCTTTAAAGAAGAAATACAAAATCTGAGTATTTGTACGGATGGACTCTTTCCGTGATCTGTGTTCCGTGACTTATCTGAGTACTATGTAAGTCTTTTATTCATTCTGACAAGAACTGAAATCAATGGTTTTGATAAACTTAATACAGAACAGGTGTTAGGTACTATATTTTACAGCCTTAAAAACACAATGGAAAAGTTTAAATCCCCTTACTAAGCTAGATTGTTCTATGTAATACAAAAAACTAAAAACCCTAAAGGAACTTTTTGCCTTATAGTTAATGGACTTAGCCTGTTGTTTATTTTCATAATATTTAACAAAGAACCGTTTTTTCCGATTAATTACTATTCAGGTAAACTATCAAAATAAAAATAGGATAAAGTCTGGTTTTCTTAATTACTTCAAGTTTAATCAACTGGAAAAATAGGATAAAGTCTGGTCTTTTTTACTAAGAGAGAAGAAAGATGTAATATATAAGGTGATTATAGACTTGGGGAGTAATAAATATGTTAAATAGCCGTTATTTCTTGAAGTTGATGGCGATCACTCTCTTCATAACGGGGATTCTGTTAAGCAATGCTCAAACTCCGATGGGCTTGACTAGAAGTAATGGGCTTTTACCAAGGATCTTCTTCAAACCGCCTGCCGATGCTCAAGAACCCCACAAAACGACTGGGGCTGGATCGAGGGGAGGAGCTTGTCCCCAGGATACCTTATTGAGCGAAACAACAGCCAGGCGATCGCCGATGGCTCTGGTTCCTAATACTAATACCGGATTAACCCTCGCAGAACGTCCTACTTTTTGGATTTATCTACCTAAAACCACGGCAAAACAGATTGTCTTGAGCATCAGGGAGGGAGGCATAAAAGATCACGCCCAGGTCTATTTACCAACACATCAAGATTCTGGCGTGGTTGGCTTTAAGTTACCTGCGACTGACCCTGCACTAGAAATCGGCAAGACTTATCAGTGGGCAGTGGTCTTAATTTGTGGAGCTAGACCAAGTCCTAATGATCCGGCGATCACGGCTTGGGTACGTCGTATTGCGCCGATGCAACCGTTGAAAAAGGGAACCATTTTAGAGCAAGCTGCCTGGTATGGCGAACAGGGAATTTGGTACGATGCGATCGCGGCTTTAGCGGAAGTCCGACGAACAAAGCCCCATGATAAGAGTTTAACTGATATTTGGACTCAGTTTCTCAATTCGGCAGGGTTGGAAGCAATTTCAACAGAACCATTACAGTTTTAGCTTCAAAATTAAGTCGGAGTTGTATTGATAATTGAGTCAGCTTTTGGCTTTTATGGGAGAGATTTTTTTGCTAAAAATTACATTCCTTGTCAATTAAAGCTTGATTCTCCTTCGTTTCCGACTGCTTAAGATAGGCGATCGCGATGCGTCCCACAGTGGGATTATTTTGCTGAGTTGCCAAAAGTTTAGTCAAGGTTAACTGCAACAAACAGCGATCGCGTTCCCGATTTCTAACAATTAATAAAGTTACAGCAGTTCCTACCAGCGCAAAACCCGAAGGTACAATTGGCAACCACCAACCCCATAAAAAAGCAAAAAAACAAAACCCCAAAAGTCCGCCCCCAGCCGCCAGAATACGAAAAATCATGACAGAGGAAGAAGAACCTCCCCAACTAATTACAATTCCCACTCCCGCCCAAGTCAAAATCCATAAACATTCTAGCCATTCAGGCCAACTTTGTAATAAAGAGCGTCCATCTAGAGCCGAACTTAATATCTGACTGATAATATTCGCGTGTAAAGTTACGCCAGACATTCGCCTAGGAGCACCAAATGAATTCCCACTATAGGGGGTAAAAAACTGATCGTTAAGACTTTCTGCTCTTGTCCCAATAATGACTAGGCGATCGCGATAATTTTGGGGAGAAATTTGATTATTCAAAACCTTGCTAAAAGGAATCGTTGTAAAATTTTCCTCAGAGCCTCGAAAATTGATTAAAATTTGATAACCACCTGAATCTGCACCAATATAGCCCCCATCATCATTGCGAAAACGCTGAAAAATTGCCTTACCTAATCTAACCTTTTCATTATCTAAATCCTCTAGTTCTATGCCTTGATTCTTCAGATAGAATAGAGACAACTTTACTGCAAAGCTATAACTTACCTTTTGATTAGATAACCCTATAGATAATAGGGCACGGCGGATTCGACCATCACTATCTAAAACTTGATCACTAAAACCAATTTGATCTCGTTTTTGAAGAACAATGGAGGGAGGAACTTTAGGATCTACCAACTTTTCAATGCCAAATAAATTGGGAGTAGATCGAAATAAATTTTCTAAATTATGATGCCCTGGTTCAACAGGAAGATTGCGATAAATGTCTAAACCAATTACCCTAGGTTGGTGTTTTTTAATATTGGTAATCGCTTGAGCTAAGAGGCGATCAGGAATTGGCCATTGACCAATTTTCTTCAGATCTAACTCATCAATCATCACTAATGTAATACGCTTATCAGGTGATTCTAATGACCGTAAACGAAAAAATTGATCCAGTAAATTCCATTCTAAATCCTGTAATAGTCCGCTAAAACGCAAGAGCAAAATAGGTGTTGTCACTACTAATATGACTTTGGGAATCCAATGCCAACTAATGCGCTGTTTAAGAATTTCCTGTTTGGCTGTTTGTCTAGCAGATGCCAAAAGATGACTTGCTTCTTCCAGTACATCTAAGGCTGATTCTGCTACTTTTTTAGCTAAATCTTGACTTGCAACTAAATATTGATAATCCAAATCACTTAAATTCTTACCTAAAGACCAGGTTAGAGCTTCTTGTAAGGCTTTTCCCCTTAAAAGAGCCGTTTCATCTTGACCATTAGAAGCTAACCAACTATTAATTGCCGTTGCATAGGGACGCAATTCATTTAACTGCTTTTTTAGCCAATTTTGATTAAATACTTGTTCATAAATACGATTATAAACCCTCAGCTTTCCCTGTTGCTCTACGACTAAACCAGAAAGTTGTAATTCCCTTTGATCAACACTATGATCACTAACAATTTCTCCCTGCTCTAAAATTTGTTGATATAATCCTAATAAACGAACTGTTCGTTGCCTATTTTTTAAGAGGCGATCGCGAATCGTGCGTAAATGTTCAGGTTCATCATTGGCTTCCCAATTTTCCACGAGATAAATCTTGATAATCTGCTCAATAATTTCTCTCCCTTTTAATGGAGAGCTAGGGGAAATTCGCTCAAAGTTCTTTTTATTCTCAATCTCTTGAATAACTAGTTTACAAAGTTTTTGAGTAAGAAATGGTTGTCCTCCTGTCCAGTTCAATATTTCTTGCATAATGACTTCAGGATTCTCGACTTTTCCCTTTAATCCCTCCATGAGTGGCTCTGCTTCTGTTAAAGTAAACCCCTCCAAGGCGATCGCTTTACCAATATTAAAAGGCGTTTGGCTATGATCTTGAATTAAAGTATGGGGGGTTGCAACTCCTAACAGCGCAAAGGTCAGTCGCCGATACTTAGAATTTTGATGACGTTGCTCTATACAATGGCGAATTAAACCAAAAAAGTCATCTAAAGAAAAGTTCTGACTCAACACACGATCAACTTCATCAATAAAAATAACAATATTTTGCTCAATTTCAACCAATAAAATTTCTTCAAGAAAAAGACTTAAACGTTGGACAGGAGATAATAAATCTTGTCGTTCCCGCCACCAGGTTCGCCATTGAATTTTCGGAGCCAGTTGACAACTACTCACCAGCGATTGGACAATTCCTGCGTACCATTTTTCTGCTGTTAAATCCTGTTTGCCGATACCTGTTAAATCAATAAAGGCACAAACCGTCCCTTCGGTCTGTAGTCTTTCCATAATTCGCACCCTTAAGCTAGATTTACCCATCTGGCGGGAATTAAGTACATAACAGAACTGACCCGCCTTTAGAGCGCGATAAAAGGTTTCATCAGCTAATCGCGTCACATAACTAGGTGCATTATTTTCAAGACTTCCTCCGACTTGATATTCATAATAGAACTCGGCTTCAAGCATGAATAGGGGGTGAGGTTGGCTAAACAGAGATGGTATACATACTAACCAATCCTAACAAGTCAGTGAAGTATTTTGGAGAACAATCAGACTTTTTCCGCTTTTTGAGGGCGATCGCCTGACATAAACAGATTTTTTCCTCTTGAATATACATTCGGTTTAGTTGATTGCGTAAAAATTTCCATAGTTTCCCCTATTGTTTTCCCAATTATCGGGAATTATCCTAATTTACAAAAGGATAACAGTGATAAAAGAGGACAAGAAAAATGACAACCCATTTAAGTGAACATTTCACACTTGAGGAAATGATTCGCTCTCAGACGGCTACTCGCAAAGGCATTGATAATACTCCAAATTCAGAAATCATCCAAAATTTAACGAAGCTATGCCGAGAGATTTTAGAACCAGCAAGAGTTAAATTTGGAGCCATTCAAATAACCTCAGGATATCGGTTTGTTGCTTTAAATAAGGCGATTGGGGGAAGTTCTACCTCTGCCCATTGTTTGGGCTATGCTGCCGATATTGTCCCGATGCAAGCTACTAAATTAGAAGTTGCCAAATGGATTTCTCTGAATTGTCCCTTCGATCAAATCATTATGGAATACGGTGAAAAAACAAATCCTAGTTGGGTTCATGTTAGTTGCGATCTCCGACACCGTAAGCAAATCTTATACGCCCATGGAAGTCCAGTCACTTATACGCCAATCACTCTTTAGAATCTGAGTTCGAGAGCTAAAAAGTATCTTGTAGCAGAGTTGAGTCGTGTTCTGATTTTTCAAATAAATCGTAAGCGATAAAACTAAATGCGATCGCGTTTTTGTCTCAAACTGATTTGCGATTACTTTTCCATATAGTGCCTCAATTTGCGATCGCAGTTTATCCGTGTAGGAGAGAGGCACGTTTTACATATTGCCATATAACTTTATATTGAATCTTTATTTTTTCGTTACTTGTCTTTTGCCCAAATTAGCTTTAGGCAATATAATCAAGTATGAATTTTTGATTGGGTAATGCTCGGCCTCTCGCGATCAGAGAAGCTTTGGCTTTTAGCAATTATCCCCAAAAGACGGATAATAAATAAAATTGATTAATTCATGAAAGTTTAAATAGCCGATGGACAGCAGTTTAATTTTATCGAACATCTTAAATCCTCCCGTATTGTTCTTTTTCCTCGGAATGATAGCTGTTTTTGTGCAATCCGATTTAGAAATTCCCAATCCCTTACCCAAGCTGTTTTCTCTTTATCTGCTAGTTGCGATCGGTTTTAAAGGTGGCCACGAATTGGTTGATAGTGGCTTAAACCCTCAAATTTTGGTTACTTTACTGGCCGCGATTTTGATGGCTTCCATTGTCCCCGTCTATTCTTTCTTTATTTTGCGGATTAAGCTGGATAACTACAACGCGGCAGCGATCGCCGCAACCTACGGCTCAATTAGTGCTGTCACCTTTATTACGGCCAGTTCCCTGCTCGATAAACTACAGATTAACTATGGAGGTCATATGGTGGCCGCTTTAGCCCTAATGGAATCGCCGGCGATCGTCGTGGGGTTAATTCTAGTCAGATTTTTTACGAAAGTGTCTTCTGTCTCTACGGATCAGAACGAATTAAAGGAAACCTCCTGGGGAGAAGTGTTACGCGAAGCCTTTTTAAATGGTTCAGTATTGTTATTGATCGGCAGTCTGATCACGGGCATCCTGACAGGAGGGAGTGGTTGGGGAAAAATTCACCTATTTGTTGAGAAAGATCTTTTCTATGGTGCATTGATGTTTTTTCTGTTAGATATGGGACTAGTGGCCGCCCGTCGAATTCGAGATCTACGTCAAACAGGAATGTTCTTAATTGGTTTTGCCATTTTAATGCCGATTTTCAATGCTTTAATAGGGATAGTTTTGGCCAAAATGATAGGTATGGGAGAAGGTAATGCTTTGCTGTTTGCGGTTCTCTGTGCCAGTGCCTCCTATATTGCTGTACCTGCTGCAATGCGGATGACGGTGCCCGAAGCAAATCCAAGTTTGTATGTTTCTATGGCTCTGGCCATTACCTTTCCGTTCAACATTATTGCCGGTATTCCAATTTATCTACAAACAATTAAATTATTGGGAATCTAAAGATGCTAGAATCTGTCAAAAAAATTGAAATTATTGTTAGTTACCTAGAAGTCGCTGCGGTCTTAAAAATCCTTAAAAAGAATGGGATTGAACGTTACACTGTCATTAATAATGTATCGGGTTGTGGTGAACATGGCTGTCATGGAGACGACCTCATCACCAATAGTTACATTATGATTATTTGCCCTAGTTCAGAACTAGCCGAACAACTAACTGATGCGATGCAACCTTTGCTCAAAAAACTTGGAGGAATTTTTATTGTTACTGATGCTCAATGGATTGCTCACTAGCAGAGTTAAGCTTGCATAAATAACACTATCAATTATGGATTTCGATAGAAAACGGCCAGATATTCTCGGTAACTAGATATCAGTTTACCTTTAATTTCAAAACAAACAGCAGCCCGATTTTTATAGAAGTTACCGTACATGGTGCCCTGGGAAAGTAGCTCAAAAACGACTGTTGAGCCACCAGCAATGGTATTGATCAACTCAATTGTCAAACCGTCTGGATAAATCTGGCTAACAAAATTGAAAAAGGTGATCGCTGTTTCTTTACCTCGATTAATGCCCTGATATTGACCCACAGGAAAAGTAAAATAAAAATCATCACTGAGCATTGCGATAAAATCTTGCCAGTCTCTTGTCGCTAATCCCTTTTTCCAAGAAACAAAAGCTTGTTCAGCGATCACTAAAATTCTGTCCTGAGAGTCGGCTGTCATCACAAATTATCCTTAAATTTTCTACAAAGGTTAAGCCTGATCTAAACTATAGCCTAACTTATCAGCAATACCTTCTATCCAAATCTCATCTTGTTTTGTATAACTACGGGGAATATTGGCTCCTAAAATTAAAACCCCCTCTTTCCCCATCGGTTGACAAATTAAACCCTGGGTATTTTCCGGTAAATAATCAAATTCAATTCGACCAGGATAGAGCGTTAAATTGACAAGATAAACTGGTTTTTGCGTTTTGAGAACCCTTGCTAAAATTGTTCCCACCTTGACCTCGGCAGTTTTGCCCAGAATACCCCGTCGCATTAATACTTTTCCTCGATGAAAAGCCACTAAGGATTTAGTCACCGTATTGGTTAAGAGCAAATGGGAAGCCCAGGCCAATTCCGTTTTAATCGACTCCGATAAATCCGGCGCGAATTCTAGCCCCTCTTGTCCGATTAAAGTAACAGCGTCCGGCGATCGCGGTTGGATCTGTTGCCAAATCAGCCAAATCAGAAGTAGCGTACCAGCCAGAATTACCCCCACCACATCAGAACGAGATTGGGAAGGCGTGAGAGCAACAGTGCTTAGTCGATTAATGAGCAGTAAAATGCCCCCGACTGCACCAGCAAACAGGGGTAACTGCCTTAAAACACGATTAGAGTCTTGGTTCATCGCTTATAGAAAAGAGCGTTACGGTTCTTCGCCAGGTTCATGGATGCGTTGAAAAAGATAACCCGTTCCTCTGGCGGTCAAAATTAACTCAGGATTACTGGGATCATCTTCTAATTTGGCCCGCAGCCGCGAGATATGCACATCTACCACCCTAGTATCTACATGACGTTCTGGCGTATAGCCCCAAACCTCTTGCAGAATTTCCGAACGGGAAAAGGGTTCACCGGAACGACTGACCAATAGTTCTAGCAAGCTAAATTCCATCCCCGTGAGTCGAATCCGTTCATCGCCTTTATAAACCTGACGTTTATTAGTATCAATCCGAATCGACGTAATTTGAATAACCCCAGAACTGGGAATCCCTGGTACTCCTTCTTTATCGACACGACGCAGCACCGAACGAATTCTCGCCTCTAGTTCCTTGGGAGAAAAAGGTTTAACGACATAATCGTCGGCTCCTAGTTCTAAGCCGGTAATGCGATCGGCCACATCTCCTAACGCCGTTAGCATGATAATGGGAATATCAGATTCTTTGCGTAGCTCCTGACAAACGCCGTAACCATCTAGTTTCGGCATCATCACATCCAAAACCACTAGATCGGGATCGGTTTGATGAAAAATTTCGATCGCCTCCTCCCCATCCGCAGCCGTGACCACCTCGTAACCAATCATCGATAGCCGAGTTTCCAAAATACGCCGGATACTGGCTTCGTCATCGACAACCAAAATTCTCTCTTTATGAGTCTCCAATTTACTCAACGCTCCTTATAAGTTAAGTAGAATTGCTAATCGTTAAGTTTAATGATGAGTAGCTATGTTTCTAGAATATCGCTTTATTGCTACTATTTAGCCTGTATTTGCACTGAAAGACTGACTCAATCTGGATTTACCAATCGCAGTTAGCTGAACTGTTGTTCTCAAAAATGTTACATTTCTCAAATTTATTTCCTGTCATTGCTTTGAATTTCTTTACGGAGCGACACAAGTTTTATTATGGCAAAACCGAAGACCAGCTATGTCTGTCATGCTTGCGGGGCTGATTCTCTCCAGTGGCTCGGTAAATGTCCAGGCTGTGGAACTTATGGAACGCTACAGGAACAAATTTTAGAAACTCCGGCAGCAACCAGTAACAGTCGGCAAGCCGTTCAAGCCAGTCTGCGAACTGGCAAAAAATCCACCAAGGAACCCACACCCCATACTGCCCTGCGATTCTCTCAGATTACCGAGGAAGATCAGGGCCGCTTTCCCTCTGGTTATGGTGAGTTAGATCGGGTATTAGGGGGAGGGATTGTCCCAGGAGCCTTAATTTTAATTGGTGGCGATCCAGGGATAGGTAAATCCACACTGTTGCTCCAGGTGGCCTTTCAGTTAGCCCAACGTTTACCCCGTATTCTCTACGTTTCCGCCGAAGAGTCGGCCCAACAAATTAAATTACGCGCCACTCGTCTGGGCATTACCCAACCAACCCAAATTTCAGGCCAGCCCTCCCTACTTGCCCCTAAAATTGATACGGATTCCCAGCTTTATGTATTGCCCGAAACCAATCTAGAGGAAATTTTACGGGAATTGGACTCCTTGCGGCCCCAGGTGGCCGTGATTGACAGTATCCAAAATCTCTATTTTCCCATTCTCAATTCGGCTCCAGGGTCGGTCGCCCAGGTGCGTGAATGTACGGGAACCCTAATGCAGGTAGCCAAACGGGACAATATTAGTCTGTTTATTGTGGGTCATGTCACCAAAGAAGGGGCGATCGCGGGGCCCAAGGTTTTAGAACATTTAGTGGATACAGTACTCTATTTTCAGGGCGATCGCTATGCCTCCCATCGATTACTGCGATCAGTGAAAAATCGCTTTGGAGCCACTCAAGAAATTGGCATTTTTGAAATGGTGGAGGCCGGTTTGCAGGAAGTGGCCAATCCCTCTCAGTTATTTCTGGGTAATCGAGAAGATGCCAGTCCAGGTACGGCAACCGTAGTGGCCTGTGAAGGAACCCGTCCCCTAGTGGTTGAATTACAGGCCCTAGTCAGTCCCACCAGTTACCCTTCGCCGCGTCGTTCAACAACAGGAGTGGACTACAATCGTTTGCAACAAATTTTAGCCGTTCTTGAAAAACGAGTTGGTATTCCCCTGTCTAAACTAGATGCCTATGTGGCGGCAGCCGGCGGCATTGAAGTGGAAGAACCTGCTGCCGATTTAGGAATTGCAGTGGCCCTGGTGGCCAGTTTTCGCGATCGCATTGTTGATCCCCGCACCGTCTTAATTGGGGAAGTGGGTTTGGGCGGTCAGGTGCGATCGGTTTCCCAGATGGACTTACGGTTGAAAGAAGCCGCTAAATTGGGCTTCCAACGGGCCATTATTCCCAAGGGAGCCAGCACTTCCGAAACTTTTGGTCTGGAGATTATTGCCGTTGGGAAGGTCATTGAGGCGATCGTTGCCGCTTTACCAGGTCAAGCTAAAGTCGAACCAGAAACGAGTTCTACCCAAACTGAGTCTGTAACCAGTCAGTCAAAGTCTGATTAAAGCGATCGGGGCATTCATCCTGGGGACAATGGCCCACCCCCTCCCACTCCAGCAATTGCAGACGGGGATTTAAGGTCGCAAACACCTTCGCTAAAATCGGTGGAACCATGCGATCGTCTAAACCCCAAATTAATAAAATGGGCATATCCAGTAAGGGCAAAACCTGTTTAGCCGCAGGAGCGAAATGGGGGTGACGAACTGCTGCTGATAAACAACAAAACGCTTGGGCCGCTCCTGAATCCTGGGGGGGACGGCAAATAATTTGTACCAATTCTTCCTGAACAAACCCTGGTTGACTGTAGGCCACCCCTGCCCAACGCTGAATGACTCCTGGACGACGCAGCATTTTAAATAAACCCTTCAGCAACCAGGGAGCCGCAAACAAATTTTCTATTTTGGTGAGCCAGGGTTGCAATCTGGGAGGAATAGCCTCCTGGCGAAGGGATACATCCGGTAAACTCAGCATCACAATTCCCGCGACCATCTCAGGATAGGCTTGGGCAGCCGTTAGACAAACCAAGGAACCAATGGAGTTGCCCACCAGGACAATGGGACGATTAATAAAGGTGCGCCAGAAATCATAGACCTGATTGGCCCACAGGTAAACGCTATAGTCGGTATCGGCTTTCCTTGAACCACCAAAACCGAGCAAATCTAGGGCATAGACGGGAGAATCCTGACTTAAAACGGGTATATTTTGTCGCCAATGTTCGATCGCCGCGCCAAAACCAT
>JAYKJI010000384.1:0-6845 GCA_035285405.1 Snowella sp.
AGGTGTATAAATCACAGTCGCACTTTGCTGTCGAGGGTTTTGATAGCTGTCTTGCCATTGGAGTTTGTCAGGAGAATTCTGTCTGGTTAACATATCTTTATGCTTTTGTCAATGCGTAACTTCTATAGTCTTCAGCTTGCTTACGCTGGAGTTCGATCGCCGCCCTAGCAGCAAAAACCTGTAAAATTGCCTCTGTCTGGAGTGTCTGCTTGAAAGGTTGCACATCCAAAATACAAAGATTCCCAATCGCCTTACCCTGATGATTGGTTAGGGCAATGCCAAAGTAACTTTCCGCCTGCATCTTCACGAGTTCTAAATCTTCTGGAAAAGCCCGTTGCAGATGACTGCCACAATAAAAGCGACCCTTTTGAATAGCGATTTCGCAGGGAGTTTTGGCCGCTAAGTAGGTCAGATCGGGTTGTAGTTGACCGTGACCCCAAAAAGATAGAGTCTGAAATTTACCGTCAATATATTCTGTGACTAAAACATAGCAAACCTTCAAGGTCTCTGCTAAATTCCGCACTAAAGTAGGGAAAAAGTCTTCTCCCGTAATGCCAAACGTACTTGCCATTAAATTTTGCAAAGTAGTTTCCGCTTGGCGGCGATCGCTGATATCCTCGGCAATAACAGCAATTCGGTAAACTTCCCCCGCCGCATTTTTTATCGGAAAAAATTGACCCCAGAGCCAACGAACCTCTCCATTAGGGCGAATAATCCGATATTCCTCATTGAAAAACCCCTGCTCGGCAGAGTCTTGATAGGCTTGCTCAACACGCTCTCGATCATCGGGATGTACGGCCTCCATCCAAGCCGTTAGATTTTCAGACAAATGTTCACAAGACTGACCCCAAATGGTTGCGTAAGCAGGACTAACATAGAGCAATTTTCTCGAATGGATAGCGATCACTAAAATCACTCCCCGAAAATTCTCTGCAAACTGACGAAACACATGGTCATTTTCCTGTGGAGTCATTTTATGTTTTGCTTCGGAATCTTAATATTATTTTTGCATTTTCTCTAGAATAGCAACAGAACTGGGAGATTGCCGAGTAAAATAATTAAAAATCAGCAACTTGAAAGTGGAATCGAGGATTACTGGAACGGTAGCGATAAAAAGGAAAATAAACTGATGATTTTCGGGTAAACCAAAATGACCAAAAATACTTTCTAAAATGACTTCCCAACCATGGGCAGAATGGAAGCCAACAAACGTATCAGTCAGTAAAATAAAGATAAAAACCTTGGTGACATCACTCAGTCCAAGAAAATAACGTCCTAAAAACTGTCTCGCAATGGTAAATTGTCGGCGAAAAAAATAAATAAGGAGCGCGAAAGCCGCTAGGGAACTGAGATCAGCGAGAATATTTTTAAATCCTTCTTGACTTTTAGTGGCAACTTCTGTAAGTAATTCCTGTGCTTTTTTTTTCAGCTTTTGATGAGTTTCTTCTGGGGATTCAGGCTCGCCTAAACCTAAGAGTTCTTTGATCTCTAGAATCTCTTTATAGCGAGAAAATTCTTCAAAATATTGCTCAACTAACTCTTCTTGGATATAAATTTTTTCTCCTTTGGCAATTTCTACCTGAAAGTGATTTACTAAAGGACTATAAATAAGATTTTTAGTTGTGATCTGCACTAATAAGGGAACAAGGATCAGAAGAATCAGAAAACGAATGGCAATCTTTTTTTGTTGACGTAAATTGCGAAGTCGTTGGATCACTTCTTGTTCATAGGCTGGGGTTAATTCCCTGTTGAGTTTAAAGAGCCGATTTTTACCTCGACTTTCCTCTTCAAGCTCAGTCAGTTCACTTTCGGGAAGAGATTCGCCAGTATTAGCAGTGGGACGGGGTAAAACTTCAGTCTCGATCGCCTCTGGTTCAGAACGATATTTCCCAATAATGGCTTCAATTTCTCCTAATTTGTTGAGGATTTCTGCTTCCGGTTTTTCCTGTTGCTGGCTCGATAGCCAAAAGTTACTGGCCTGAAATTGGGTTAAATACCAACGGGTTTTGAGTAATGCCTGGTCTAGATCCGTTTTGAAATAATTGTAAATACTGATTCCTTGATCATTTTGGGCAGTGATTTTTTGACCCTTAAAATGTTTGTCCTCTATGGCCTTAATGGCGATCGCCGATTGATAGGCCTGTTCAAGGGAAGCTAGGGCCCGTTTTGTAACCCAGCGATTGACCTGTTCACCCCAGGGAAAGTTTGCCATGACCGAGAGACTCCTACTTTCTAGCCCGAAAAACCACTGAGACTAATGACAAGATTATTGCTCCACCGCTTTTTTCTCGGTTAAGCTTTCTTCCTTAATAACGACTCCATCCCGCAAATCCAAAATACGAGAAACAGCAACCCGTTCTCCCTGTTGAACACCTGATAAGACTTGGTAAGACTGACCCTGAATATTCCCAACGGTAATCGGTTTTTGTTTAGCGACCAAATTTGCCGTGCCTTGAGGTTTTTTGCCGGTTTCTGCCACATAGACAAATTTCTGAGCACCAATAATTGTGATCGCTGTCGTGGGGATTAAAACCCCTGGCTTACGGTTCCAAATAACCCGAACACGGACATATTGGTTATTCCGTAAACTACCATCATTGCGAAAGATCACCTTGGCTAAGACCGATTGAGCCTTTTGATCGACTGTTGGCGCAATAAAACTAATTTCTCCTACGACTCTACCTGTTCTATTCTGTTCGACAATCTCAACGGGTAGGCCCAATCTCAATTCGGCTTGCCGCTCAATGGGAACGTTTATATCCATTTCCATCTCGGAATTATCAGTGATTGTCGTGAAATTTTGCCCGACCTGGATAAAGTCTCCCACTTTATAGGGAATATTGCCCACAATGCCATCAATGGGAGATACCACGCGGTTATAAATCAGTTGTTGCGTATTAACTCCCAGTTCCCCCCTGGATTGGGTGATGGCTGCTTTTTGACGTTTGATATCAGCCCTCGCCGCCGCAACTCGTTGTTCGGCCGCTCGCAGATTATCCTGGGACTGTTTAAGAGCCGATTTGGCCGCATCGATACTAGCTTGAGAAGCATTCACACTAGCCTTGGCTGCTTGTACCGTTTTAGAGGCAGCCTGAGTACTGGCCTCTGAATCTTTGAGGTCGGTCGTTTTATTATCTAAATCCTGTTGAGGTTGTACCCCTGTTTCCACTAAAAATTTGGCCCGTTTAAAATTAATGCCCGCTAAATTTAAGGTGGCTTGGGCCCTTTGTAGATCGGCTTCTTTGGTTTTTAGCACTTCCTGGGAATTAGCAAAATTGGCGATCGCGTTGGCAACATTAGCGACTTGGGAACTGACTTCGGCTTTAGCGGCATCTCGTTGAGCTTCTGCCGTTTTCAAATCTGCATCACTGCGATCCAAATTGGCCTTTTGAATATTGAGGTTGCCCACAGATGCATTCACCTGTTCCTGTTGCTGTGTTGGTTCGAGAAGCATAATGGGAACATTCTTTTTCACCGCCTGACCGTAGTTGGCATAGATTTTCAGAATCCGGCCATCGATTTTAGGAGCCAATTGCACAAACTGATGAGCAACTAAGTTCCCCACAAATTCGCTACTGTCTGCCAGCAAAGATGATTCAATGGTTTGCAGTCGAACCGGAATCGCGGGGGGAGCCGCTGCCTTTTTTGCCCCTCCACTGCACGCTGTGGTTAAACAGGATAACAGTAAGAGCGCACCATAGAAATGACGAGAAAAAGGCAATTTACTCATTGTCTTAATAAAATCAAGAATAATCGGGCGAATCCGACAGGCTCTTGGAACGGTTTATCGCCGCAGACGAACAGGCAACCTGAACGGATCACCAATAATTTACTTGATCCTTAGGGACATAGCAAGTTTGCCGGAGGTTCCTAATTTCTTTAAACTATCGCCTCATTCCAGCAACCCGCCGGTGAACAAAAAATTATCCCTCAATAAAATAAGAGCAGAATTTCTGCCCTTGAACCATCTGGTAGATTTAAAAACCAGCGATCGCTAACTGAAAGAAGCCGAACTGCGATCATAGGTCATGCGAAAACTAGATTGGGGTTTGCCTTGAATTGTACTCCAGTAATCATCCTCTACCACGACACCGATTTCTGAAGCGGCTCTTTCGAGCATGGACTGTTGACGGTTCTTAACCATCTGGTGGTGGCGCATCATTAAAGCGCGAGCTTGTTGTTGAGTGGACATAATTGCCTCCGAATTGCTAACCAAAATCTTGATTAAACTGATTGAATTTACCCTCACCATTATTTATAACACAAAATTCTGTAGCAAAAAGCACAAAATCGCAGGTTGTCACAAAAATTAATGTTAGGAAACGATAGGAATTCCTCTGGGTTAAGGGTTTCTGAAGGCAAAAATTTTTAAAAGCGGCATTCTCGTCGTTGACGGTCAAATTCTGGATCTTGCCAGGAATAGACAAAATGACTAACAGCGTTAATTTGAGGGACAGCTGCTTGGATGGCCTGCATTTGGGCTTCTAGGGGAGGGCGGTTTTGGTAGGTTTCTCCCCATCGGCCCGCGATCGCTGGTGTTACAACGGTTTGACCCTGGGCGACATTCGTCACTCGTTTCACTTGAGAAACAATACATTTTGACTCCTGACAGACTCGATAGGCCATAGGGTGCCATTGTAAAGAACGAGGAAATTTATCCCAGGCTTGTAAACGGGCATCAAATCCACGATTACCGACCCCTTGATTGGCATCGGGAAAAAAGACGGCCCCTACTTTAATTCCCTGAGCCTGGGCGATCACGGCGGCTGCCTGCAAAAATCCAATGACCCCATTACTGGCATGGGCCACTGCTAAATGCCAAAGATCCGCTTCTAGTCGAGGTTTTTTAGCAGCAGATAATAATTTTGCTTCTCCTGATGGGGGACGACGACCGACCCAGAGCGGTGAACCTTCCTGCGGAAATTGTTGATCTGCCTGGGCAATGTTGGTGACGGTAATGTAACCCTGTTCCAGATAGCGTTCAATCAAATAGCGTCCTTTATTATTCAAGCCGCGATTAATGAGTTCCTGACGAGACGCATCTCCATAGACCCACAGATCCTTGACTTCGCCCACCGTTGTTTGTCCCTTAATGCCGCGAGGATAACGAATATAGTCAAATAGCACACCATCAGGACGACGCTGCAAAACGGCCTTCAACATTTTGGCATAATCGGCCTTGGCTAAGGGATTGTAGGGATCAATAAAGGCCTGTACCTGATCAGCCACGACTTCCGTACTGCTTTGTCCTCGACCATTGCGAGCTAAAACCCAGGCGCGATCGTCACGACGGGAATAAGCATAACCAAAATTGAGGGTAAACATCCAGGCATAAACTTTTAAGCCTCGCTCATGACCCTTTTTGATCACCTGTGCTAATAAGTCGCTGTTGTTGTATCCCTGTTCTTGAACAATACTTTGCCAAATGGTGGGATTATCGCTCTTAGGCAATAGTACTTGACTATTAAAAAATACCTCGACATAGATATTGTTATAGCCATTGTTGACAATCTGATCGAGCAGAGTTTCCAACACACCAGGACGCAAATCGCAAGGATAAACCCGCAACCAAAGAGCCTGTTCCTGGGGCCAGATTTGCTGACGACAATCACGCAATAGGCGACTATGTTGCTGAATTAAACTTTGATAAGCTTGTTTTTGTTTTACCTTGCCTTTTAGGGCCGCATTCCGCACCGCATTTTTTTGACGAATTGCTTCGGAGGAAAGTTGACAGTAGGGGGTTAAGGCGGCCACTTGAGGCGGCTGAGGGAGTAAACTGGCAATGATCAGCAGGCTAATTGTCCAATGACGGAACTGACGGAAAATATCAAACAAGGGTTTTGTAAGCAATTGAAGAAAACTGAGAATGGTTAGACTGTAGAATACCACTCCCATCATTTTGCCATGTTTATCAGTCTAGGATTGAGATTTTCCTCTTTCGCTTTACAGGGTACTTAATTGAGGGTAGAAAGCGATCGCCGATCAATATATCTCCGTATCAAACGCGATCACTTTTTTGAATTTTGAAACTGCGATCGCTATTTTTCTTTTTGAAAATCTAATTTTATAGCTAATGAAACTTTTAACCCCCCATCCTAAAAAATTCACCTCTGAAACTTATCATAAAATGGCTGAATTAGCGATTTTTGAAGAAGATGAACGTCTAGAACTAATTAATGGAGAAATCATTGAAATGTCCCCTGTTGGATTAAGACACGCTGCTTGTGTCAAACGATTAAATCATTTATTGATGAAAAAATTAGGCGATCACGTAATCATTGGTGTACAAGACCCGATTCAACTCAATGATAATTCTGAACCTCAACCTGATTTAGTTTTATTAAAAATACGCCCTGATTTTTATGCCCTTGAACATCCTAAACCTGAAGATATTTTACTATTAATTGAAGTGGCAGATAGTAGTATTGACTATGATCGAAAGATTAAAATTCCTCTCTACGCAAAAAATCGGATTTGTGAAGTTTGGTTGGTGGATCTCAATGATAACTGTGTCGAAATCTTTCAAAGACCCTATCACAATTATTATCAAAATATTCAAAAATTATCATCTGTAGATAGCATTATTTTAAGTAATTTTCCTAGCGTGGAAATTAAAATTAGCGAACTATTCTGATTTCTTTTTGACTGTGATCGCCGATTAATATATCTCCGTCTCAAACGCGATCGCCTATCAAGTGTGTCTCAGTCTTACATACTACATAGGAGTTACGCATTGTCAAAAACAAGAAAATGTGCTAGGGACAGAAGTAAGGAGGAGTTTGTGTATGATGGTCAAGAATAAATTGGCGAATAACAGGAATAAATAACTGGCGTGAAATCTGATA
>JAYKJI010000385.1:0-4887 GCA_035285405.1 Snowella sp.
TGATCTAGGTTAAGATGAGAGTAGCTCATTAGTTTTTCCTGATTTGTTATTGTAAAGGCCAGACTTTAACTGATGGGCCTTTCTCTGTCAAGCCCATAGTTTATGCACTTCATTTTTGAATCGGCGAATCATTAAATAATTGATTATAATTTGGATCAAACGTAACTGTTGAGGTCTTTCAATTTTTAATTGACGAAAAACTAATCTAGTTCAAATTCCTTTTGCCATTGGTCATCTTTTTGCCATTGAGGTTGTTCCGTTTTAGACAGAATATAATTTTCTAATACCAGATAATCCATTTCGGTTCGCATAAAACAGCGATAGGCATCTTCCGGCGTACAAACAATCGGTTCTCCCCGCACGTTAAACGAGGTATTTACTAACACGCCACAACCCGTTAATTGTTCAAAGGCTTGAAGTAGTTGATAATAGCGGGGATTGGTTTCAGCTTGAACCGTTTGAACCCTGGCAGAATAGTCCACATGGGTAATGGCAGGGAGGGTAGAACGGGGAATATTTAATTTCTCAATACCAAAAAGTTGAGTTTCCTGTTCAGTCATGGTTAGTCGTAAATTTTCTTTAACCTGAGCAACCAGTAACATATAGGGACTTGCCCGATCTAATTCAAAATAATCCCCAACTTTTTCGGCTAGTACTGAGGGGGCAAAGGGGCGAAAAGATTCTCGGTACTTAATCTTTAAATTCATGACCGATTGCATTTTGGGATTACGGGGATCACCAATAATGGAGCGATCGCCGAGGGCACGAGGGCCAAACTCCATACGACCTTGAAACCAACCCACCACATTCCCCTGATCCAACAGGTTTGCAACCTGGACGAAGAGTTCAGAATCAGGATAGTAATGAGAAACGGCTCGCACATCCTGTAAATATTGCTCAATTTCCGTCAAACTAAAACTTGGCCCCAAATAGGAGCCTTGCATGGCATCTTGATCCTTAACCGAACGAGACTGATGACCGTACTGATACCAGGCCAATAAAGCCGCGCCGATCGCGCCCCCTGCATCCCCTGCCGCCGGTTGAATCCAAATATCTTTAAATTTTCCTTCCCTGAGTAAACGCCCATTGGCCACACAATTGAGAGCCACTCCTCCGGCCAAACAAAGATAATCTGTTCCCAATTCTTGATAGGCCGTATGGGCCAAACGCAGAACCACTTCTTCCGTAACTTTTTGCACCGAAGCCGCAATATCCATTTCTCGCTGTGTTAAATTCCCCTCTGCCCGACGGGGTGGCGCACCAAAGAGACGATCAAACTGGCCATTGGTCATGGTTAAACCAGTGGCATAGTTGAAATACTTCATATTGAGGCGAAACGTCCCATCTTCCTTTAAATCCAGCAAATTATCTAAAATAACATCCACATATTTGGGTTCACCGTAGGGAGCCAACCCCATCAATTTATATTCCCCAGAGTTGACCTTAAAGCCGGTGTAGTAGGTAAAAGCTGAATAGAGTAAGCCGAGGGAATGGGGAAAATCAATTTGCCATTGGGGACTTAATTGGTTGCCCTCTCCCAGCCAGAGAGACGTTGTGGCCCATTCTCCCACCCCATCAAGGCAAAGAACAGCCGCTTGTTCAAAGGGACTGGGAAAAAAAGCTGAGGCTGCATGGGATTGATGATGTTCTCCAAATAACAAGGGAGGAAGTTCTTCCGTTTTGCAATTAGCAATGTGTGCTAGTTCTTGTTTGAGGACAGTCTTGAGATAAAGTTTTTCCCGCAACCAGACTGACATAGCTTGAATAAAGGAACTAATGCCCTGAGGTGCGTAGGCTAAATAGGTTTCTAGGAGACGATCAAAAGTCAGTAGGGGCTTTTCATAAAAGACAATGTAATCGAGATCTCTAAGGGTAATTCCTGCACTTTCCAAACAATAACGAATCGTCTGGGTAGGAAAACAGGCATCATGCTTTTTGCGACTAAAGCGTTCTTCCTGGGCTGCTGCCACAATCTGACCTTCTTTAATCAGAGCCGCCGCACTGTCGTGATAATACGCGGAAATGCCTAAGATGTAACTCACTGTAACCTAGATGCTTGTCTGGGTAAGGAAACATTGACAGGATAACATATCAAACTCAAGTCCCTAGGATTCTGGCAAAAAGCAATACTGGCATGGTCGGCGATCACTGGCCAAATAGGGCCAAGTCAAGCGTTGCTAATTTGTCGCTCATCCCAATCAGGGCTGTATTAATTTCAGGGTAAAGTTTTAAGGGCGATCGGGATACTGATAAAGTTAACAAAGATAATTTTGACTATAATTCAGTGCATGGCTTCCCAACTTCGCGTCTATGTTCCCGATCATCCTCTTGTTAAACATTGGTTAGGGGTGGCCCGCGATGCTGCGACTCCTTCCGTTCTCTTCAAAACGGCCATGGTAGAATTGGGGCGATGGTTGACCTACGAGGCGACTCGCTACTGGCTACCGACTTTGGATGCAACGGTACAAACGCCCTTGGCTGAAGCAACAGCCACCTTTATAAATCCTGAAATACCGATGGCAGTGGTTCCCATTTTGCGAGCCGGCTTAGGACTACTGGAAGGTGCCCAAACCTTGTTACCCTTGGCGGCAACCTACCATTTAGGTTTAGTCCGAGATGAAGTCACCCTGGAACCAACCTGCTATCTCAATAAACTGCCGGATGTTTTTCCACCCCAAACCCATATTCTTTTGCTAGATCCGATGTTGGCAACGGGCGGCTCGATTATGGCAGCCTTGGGCTATCTCACTGAACGAGGGG
Organism: Snowella sp.; assembly: GCA_035285405.1. GTDB lineage: Bacteria > Cyanobacteriota > Cyanobacteriia > Cyanobacteriales > Microcystaceae > Woronichinia. The sequence continues at coordinate 2,761 of JAYKJI010000385.1, forward strand.
CCGATCCAGCTTTGATTCGGATAATTGGAGTGGTTGCGGCTCCCCTGGCCCTACAAAAGTTAAGTGCAGCTTATCCTAGTTTGCAGGTCTATGTGGCGATGATTGATGAAACGTTAAATGAACAGGGTTATATTGTTCCAGGCTTGGGTGATGCTGGCGATCGCGCCTTTGGGACTTAAGATGGAATTCTAGAGATGTTAGGTGAGGGAAAACCATGAGTCAACGTAATAATTTCGCAGGCGGCTTTTTATTGGGGACGCTGATTGGCGGAACGGTGGGCGGCATTTTAGGGGTGCTATTAGCTAACCGACAAAATAAAGCGGTTCTAGAGGAGGAAGAGCAATCTTTGTCCTTAAATGATGCCAAAACCAGCAACCTATTTGACACAGAAGCCAATATTGAACTAGCGCGTCGTCGCCTAGAGGATAAAATTGCCCAGTTAAATGTGGCCATTGACGATGTTCGTCACCAGTTAGGCAATGTCAACGGCATAGTCGTAGAAACCAAGGAAGAAAACCATTCCTAGTTTTTTTAAATTTTTCTAACCTAGGGCCTCAAAATAGTCTCGAATGCGATCGCGGCGACGGGGATGACGAAGTTTCTGAAGAGCTTTGGCCTCAATTTGTCGTACCCTTTCTCTAGAAAGATTTAATAAACGGCCAATATCGGATAGGGAATAGGCAGTTCCATCTTGAAAGCCGTAGCGTAGGGCAATCACTTCCTGCTCTCGACTCGTTAAATCGCCTAAAATGCGTTGAATATCCTTCTGCAAAGATTCATGGGCCAAAGTCTCCTCTGGCGAAATTTCTTCTGTTTCTAGCAAATCAATTAATTCGGTATCCTTTTCCTTGCCCACCTTCACTTCTAAGGAAACAGAACGGGGGACACGGGTAAGAATTTCCCTCACCTGGAAAGGAGTCATCTCTAGTTCTTTAGCCACTTCGTCTAAGGTAGCGGTATGATCTTTTTCCTGGGAAATCTTCCGTTGAGCGCGTTTAATTTTATTAAGTTTTTCGGTAATGTGAACCGGCAACCGAATCATTCGGCTTTGGGTGGCGATCGCCCTGGTAATCCCTTGACGAATCCACCAGTAGGAATAAGTACTAAAGCGATAACCCTTGGTTGGGTCAAATTTTTCCACTGCCCGTTCCAGCCCCAAAGTCCCTTCCTGAATTAAGTCTAATAATTCTAGCCCTCGATGTTGATATTTCTTCGCCACAGATACCACCAAACGGAGATTGGCCTTGATCATTTGCTCCTTAGCCCGAATCCCCACCTTTTGTTGTTCTTCAAGTTCCGATACCGTTATCCCTGCGAGTTCAGCCCATTTCTGTTTTCCCCGGCTTAGGATTTCCTTTATCTGGTCAACCTCTAGGGAGGCTTCTTTGGCCCAGCGTTCATAGGAAGGACGATGCCCTAACTTAGAAACGAGACAGTCATGGAGATGGATAATTTGAATAAAGTCACTGAGCAGTTGATCCCCCGTTGTCGCTGCTTGAGTACGAATCTCTAATAACTCAAAATAGCGTTGAATCTGCTGAGCTTTACTAACCTCTTCCTCTCGTTTTAAGAGTGGTACTCGGCCAATATCCTGAAGATAGAGCCGCACCAAATCCGTTGAAGCTTTTTGACGACTGGCAACTTCACTAAAAATTAAGTCAGGAAGCTCTACCGTCAATAGCTCCTCTTCGTCAGATAACATCATGTCTGCCTCCTCAGAATCCTCCGGGTAGGGCAGATGTGACATCGTCTTCCAATCGAAATTGGCTTCAGGAGATAATTCTTCAAAGGGGTTGACTAACATGATTTTCCCTCAGGAACAGTGACACAAGAGTGGATCCTCTCCTTGTTTGAGTAAACTTAACGTTCCCATTTTTTCTGCCAAAATCAACGTTGATCAATTTTTTGTCTAAAGGGGGGAGCCGCTTAACGTCAAGTTCTCGAAATATTGATTGCTTATCCCTATGTTAGCTTTTTAACCTAGAGCTTGCCGAAAAGAGGCTAGAAGTTACGCATTGACAAAAGCATAAAGATATGTTAACCAGACAGAATTCTCCTGACAAACTCCAATGGCAAGACAGCTATCAAAACCCTCGACAGCAAAGTGCGACTGTGATTTATACACCT
>JAYKJI010000386.1:0-10828 GCA_035285405.1 Snowella sp.
TAGATTAAACAAAATTCGTATTTTGACTTCTCATCATAAGTATAAGTTATCTCTGCTTTTTCAGTTTATACTTCCCTAACCCACATTTCTTTCGTTTTTTGACTTTTTCAGCAAGCCCTAATTACACAATTTCTTCCATTGATCCAGGTCAAAGCCGCAGAAATTAGAACTGTTTTACTTTTTTGCTGGGCTGCCCGAATGACAATTTCAAAATTCTTGACAATTCCTTTTTGTATTAATTGCTGTTTGAAACGATGTAAATCTTCTAAATCTTCCCAAACCTGAAGTTTGATGCAAGTATAACCAATAATATCCTCTCTCACTTTGCCCAAAAGTTCGCACAAACTGGCATTCACATCAATTAAACAACCCGATTCTAAATGGGCAATCCATAGGGGATCGGGACTAGTTTGAAAAATAGTCGAAAATTTTATTTCCGATTCCTTGAGAGCGAGTTCAATCTGTTTGCGATCGCTAATATCTTTAATGTAGCCATACCAAACAGTACTGCCATCTAGTATGCGTTGAGGTGTGGCGTAACCAATAACCCAAATAACGCGACCATCATCAAAACAAACTCGATATTCACAATGCCAGGGTACAAGATTAGCCGCCGAGTCCAAAATAGATTGATAAACACGCTCTAGATCGTCGGGATAAAGTACACTTAAAACGGGTGTTGCATCTTCTTGAACTTCCTGAGGCGTAACACCATAAATATATTGAATACCTTCACTTGCATAGGGAAAATGGAATGACCCATCTGCCCGCATTCTAAATTGATAAATCATACCCGGTAGATGACGGGCAATTTGCCTTAAACGATATTCCGATTCCATCTGCTCCGTAATATCTTCAGAAATTCCCAGCAAATATTGAGGTTGCCCAGATTCATCTAAAATTGGAATTTTTTTAGTGTGTAAAATGCGGATGCCTTGATGCTTCGTCTGAATCGTTTCTTGAGGAATATCAACAATGCTCGTTTGGGCTAAAACTTCTTTATCCTTTGCATTAAAAAAGGCAGCTTCTGCTGCTGGAAAGAAATCGAAGTCGTTTTTTCCCAGTAATTCTTCTCTAGAGTAACCCAATAGCTTTTCTCCGGCTGTATTTAGACGAAGAAATCTCAACGTTTCCGCATCTTTGACAAAAACCATGTTGGGAAGATTTTCAATAATTGAATTCAAAAAGTTTCGCATTTCCGCAGTTTCCATCTCTGCTCGTTTGCGATCACTAATATCCTGGGCCGTTCCCAATGTTTGCCAGACCCGACCCTCTTCCGTGCGAGAGAAGACCAGATCCCGACTTAATAACCAATGCCATTCGCCCTGGGCATCTCTGACCCGATAATCTAATTCAACGACTTCATCATGCTCTAAATTCCGAATTTTTTGTACCGCATCATAAAGTTTGGGCAGATCATCAGGATGACTAATGATGTTAAATAAATCTGCTCCCATTGCTTGGATTTCGGTACGGGAATAGCCCAAAATCTCTGCCACCGAACGATTGGCATAAACATTCCGCTCTTCAATATGGTCATAAATATACAGCAGGGAAGGAGTTGCTTCGGTAATTTTTTCAATGAATCGTTGATTTTCAAGGAGTTGAATTTCTGCATATTTGCGATCGCTCATGTCAAGAACAATACCATACCAAGCAATGTCACCATTATCCCGATATTCAGGGCGACAATTAATTTGTAGCCATTTTACCTGGCCACTAGGAGTAATAAAACGCCATTCATGCTGAAGGGGTAATTTATTATTGATGTATTTATTGGGATCTCTGAGATAATCACTAACCGTTTGTTGATAGTTGGCCAGATCATCAGGATGAATTTGGCGTAAACAAAGACTGGCATCGGCGAGGGCGGCTTCTACACTAATTTCGTGAATATCAACAAAGGCTGAATTGAGATATTCAAAGCGCATGGAACCATCCACTCCCTGAACCAAAATATAGATAACTCCAGGAGAAGAGTCGGCAATTTTTTGAAACCGTTCTTCTGAGGCTCGAAGTTCCTGCTCAATCTGTTTAAGGGTGGTAATATCTCGGCCAGCCGACTGAATTTCGAGCAATTGTCCTTGTTCATCAAAAATGCCTTGGTTAATCCACTGAGTCCAACCGATTTGTCCATCAGTCCTGAGATCTCGATTTTCAGCAATAAAGCTGGGATGAGCGGGCGTTAAGGTTAATAACTGGTGATGTATGGATTCTAAATCGTTCGCATCAGCAAAATCGATCCATTTCAGTCCAATAACTTCTTCCAGAGATCGGCCTAAAGCCTTACATAAGGCCTCATTGGCAAAGGTGATCGTTGTATCAGGCAAAGAACGTAGAACAAAGTCCGCTTGAGTTTGCACCACTTGCTGATACATTTCCCTAGAGTCTTGTAGGGCGTTTTCTATCGTCTCAAAGGATTGACGCATTTGCGCCGACATCTGATTAAACGAGACAGATAAACTCTCTAATTCTGTGATCGCACTATCTGCTGGTAAAGGTTCTTGCCAATCTCCCTGGGCTAACGCTTGACTCGCTCGGCTCAATCGTTGAATCGGGTGCGTAATCCAACGGGCTGTTACCACTCCCATGAGGATGGTCACAATTAGGGTGAATCCACCGAGTAAAAGAGCTCGTTCTCGATTGGATTGGATCTCGTTCATAAAATGGGTTTCGGGAACCACTGTCACCACGAGCCAATCTAAGCCGTACTGATCTTGATAAGGGCTGATTCTAACCCAAAAATGGGGTAATGCAGGGAATCGCAAAAGTTGTGAGCCAGTAAAGGCTGAAGCGGGAATGGTTTTTAAACTGCCAAATTTTTGGATTAAACCCTGAGTCACTTCACGAATCATCGGATTTGGACTCGTTAGGGCTGATTGTCGTTGGGTCTTGCCGTTGATGAGGGGAACAGAGGCATTTTTGTCCGAACTAGCAATCATTAATCCCGATCGCTCCACAATAAAAATTTTTCCCGATGTATGACGATTGAGGGTTTGCAAAAAATAGCTAATTTGGGAAAGTTCTAAATCAATGCCTAATACCCCCTGCAATTGTTTTTGGGCATTATAGACAGGAGTACTCGCGGAAAGGCTGATGTGATCAGGTAAGTCTCCCCAGGTATAAACATTACTCCAGATCGGTTTACCGGCTTTAACCGCATCCAGATACCAGGCTCGATTATTGGTTTGAGGATTCGCTTCAGTTCCTAATAATTTTTGGCGATCGCCGGTTTGATTAACGGCATAAGATCGTAGGACATTCGGGTTAGAACGGGAAATTTCGGCAATTTCTAAGGTATTATTTTTCCCATTTCCGGCTCCAATAAATCCCCCATCGGGACTCCCAAAATTCACATAGGCAAAATCAAAGGACTTTTTCTGACGATAAAAATATTTACCCAGGGTAGAAAAATTATTCAGGTCTAAAACCTCAGCCTGGAGGGCCTCCAGATTCATCTGGTTAATTTTTTGGGCATTACCAAGATAGCTATCCAAATGTTGATTAACGCGATCGCCGATCTCTGTCATTAATTCATTCGCCAAGTCTTCCACCGCTTGTTGGCAACTACGATAGGAAAAGTATTCAACCAAACCGACGGCTCCCACCATTTGCACCACAAAAGGAACGATCAACACCCAGCGTAGAGGGATGTTGGGAAATTTTGATCGTTTGGGTGAGGATGAAGACATTTAAAAATTGCGGGGCAAAAAAGACAGATATCATCGAATCAAGATATGAGTCTATGATAACAATCGTTTGAGAGTCCCCTAAAACCCCGAATACTAGAAGACTCTTGTATTATAACCGCCGCCGCCGTGGGAGGCTAGTGGGCTAAAACAGTCCTAAAGGCAGCCATTCCCAAGACCAATCGATAATATGCCTCTGTTTGTTTGGTATTCTAGGAAAATTAGCCGATTGATAGGTGAGAATGGCGGTTTAACTTTCTCTCTAATACGGAGACTTTACTCATAATACCCAAATAAATGGGAACCCTATCATTAGTACAAAGATGAGGATGAATAAATGTTATACAGTACTTTGCAGAATACGATTTAATTTGCCGCTCCGATAACCTTCTAGATCTAAAGTGACATATAAAAAGCCAAGCTCCTGAAATTTTTGCACTACCTGGCTAAGATCGGTCTGTTGAACAAAGGCTTGAATTTGGTCGGAAGGTAATTCAATTCTGGCGGTATCGCCTTCTGACCGCACCCGCAACTGTCGATAACCCAAGGTTCTCAGATAAATTTCTGCCCGTCCGACCCGTTGTAGTTTAATCAGGTTAATTTCCTCACCGTAGGGAAAACGAGAACTAAGACAAGGTTGAGCCGGTTTATCCCACCAGGGCAGGCCTAATAATTGAGATAACTCTCGCACTTCCAATTTACTCAACCCAATTTCAGCTAACGGCGATCGCACACCCCGTTCCTTGGCCGCCTGAATGCCTGGTCGATAATCCTGTAAATCATCGCCATTAACGCCATCGATCACATAGGGATAACCCCACTCTAGGGCCAAGGGCTTAAGGGTATCATGCAGTTCACTTTTGCAGAAATAGCAACGATTAACGGGATTGCTAGTATAGTTAGGATTCAGCATTTCCTTGGTTTCTACCCATTCCTGGGTAATGCCGATCCATTCCGCCTGAGCATTGGCTTCCTCTAATTCCTCTGGTAACAATGAGGGAGAAATCGCTGTCACCGCCAGGGCGCGATCGCCCAGCACATCGTAGGCCACCTTGGCCACTAAAGCACTATCCACCCCGCCCGAATAGGCAATTAGGGCACAGTCCATCTCTCGAAAAATGGATTCCAATTGTTGTAAGCGTTCCCTGAGCATTTGACGATCACCCCTCCACTTTTGACTAAACTTTGAACTAAATCGGTAAATGTAAGATAAAACAACTACCCTTCCCTTCCTCTGACACTAACGTAATATCCCCTCCATGTAATTGAGCTAACTTTTTAGAAACGGCTAATCCTAGCCCCGTTCCCTTATGTTTACGGCTTAGAGAGTTATAAATTTGTTTAAAGGGTTGAAATAACAGTAATTGATCGTCAGGCTTAATACCAATACCAGTATCAATAACCGAAAAAGTTAACTTATTAGGATAGCGTTCCACCTTAAGAGTAACAGAGCCGCGCTCAGTAAATTTAATCGCATTGGATAGTAAATTGAGGAGAATCTGTTTGAGACGTTTTTGATCGGTCATACATACGTCCACATCCTGAGCAATCTCCAAATTGAGATCTATACCCTGTTCCCTTGCTTTAGTCTGCACAATCGATAAAGAGGAAAGACAAATATCCTCTACCGCCACCATTTCTAAAAATAGCTCCTCGCGATGGGCATCTAATTTAGAGAGATCCAAAAAATCATTCACTAAAGATAATAAATGTTCTCCTGAATTGACAATCCCTTGGATATACTGCTTTTGCTTCTCATTGAGAGGGCCATAAAGTTCCTCCCGTAGCATTCGGGAAAATCCTAAAATGCCAGTGAGAGGTGTTCGTAGTTCGTGATGAATATGAGAGAGGGTTTCACTATTGGTTTGGTGAAAAGCTTCTATGGTTTCCTGATGGAGGGTTAATTCTTGTAACTTTCGGTGACACTTAAGGGTTTGATAAAGTAAAGCCAGTCTTCCACAGATCTGTTCCAATAGTTGAATTTCTTGAGGCGTGAAATTGCGATTAGAATGGGACGTTTTTAAGACTAAATTGGCGACCAATTCTTCTCTAACGACAATAGGCAAGTTGAGCATGGAATTAATGGCACAGCCTGACTCCTTGTACCATTCTCCCAAAACCTGATCGGGCTTGTCTTGATCTAATAAAGCAGTATAATCTACCTCAAAGTATTCACCAATTAACCCTAAAATCTTAACGACAATGGTAGATATATCGAGATTAATATTGAGAGTCTGGGTGATCATTTCTAGCAAGTCTCCCCGCGATTGGAGAGGATATTCATTGGCCAGAAAATGATGGGTCCAATGCTGACTACAAGCGTATTGATCAACGATCTTTCTCAGTAATTTAATGTCTTTTTCTTCCCAACAATCATGACCGTCTGAAGAATGAAGACAAATTCCGCCTAAATATTGCTGATGATAAAGACAAGGTAGAAAAAGATGGGAATAATGTTTGGTAATGCCTTCATTAAGGACAAAAGATTGACTGTGATCTTGCTGATTACAGCCAAGCAGCATCCCTTGACTTAACAGGGATTGTTTTGATTCAATGATGTTTTGACAAAAAATTAATAATTGCTCTGGTGGTGATGAGGGCAAATTAAAACCATAGAGACGAAGCGTATGATTAGGATGGAATTCCCAGAAAAAGCAGATCCTTGTACCAGCAATGATCTGTAGCAACTCAACGGTTTTCAGTCGCATTTCTTGAGTGGCATCTCTGGTGTCTGTGCTTTCTCCCCAAGATGCTGAAAGATTCAGTTTTGGTTGTGGTTGTGTAGAAAACACTGAGGTCTGACTCAAAATGAAAGTTTAACTAAAAACATTATATTTCGACTTTATATTATCGAGTTTATCGTTAAAAAGCAAAAATAAGTCGATTGTCTTACAAGAATAGGGCTTTTAAGTATGGCTATCACCTAGCCATGACCAAGGAAATGCTTGTTTGAGTTGGGTGAGTTCATCCCGATGACCACGAATACTGAGAAGTTGATTTTCTAACCGATTCTCCTCTTGCTTCTCCGTAGGAATAGGGTTAACACTAAGGGAAATTTGTTCTAATCGTCCGGCTTTTTGCCAATAGAAAATTCCGGCAAGGGGAAAAAGGATAATGATCGCGATCGCCCTATTTTCTAAGTTAGGCAGAAGCATATTTAACACGAGGGCAAAACAGAGCAATCCCAAGGCGGCCATTGTACTTAAAAAAATAGCAAGAAAATAACTGGGACGAACGTACCCTTCAAGAATGACTTGTTGCTGCTCGGCATTGACCTGAATGATCTGATAGGCTCGCTGGGCAAAGTAGTTTTGTAGTTGACTGAGGCGATCGCTATCCGAAGCCTCCACTAAACATTGCAGTAAACTAGATCGCTCTTTGACTGAGGCTCGAATAAAAAAGACCAGACCAATGAGGGATAGCAATGTTAGAATCAAGGTTGAAGTCAGAACAGGAATATTCACAACAATCGTTATTAAGGAAGGGGCGATCAGTAAGCAGATTTTATTATTATTACGAAATATTACAAAATATTGCAAGATACTACGGTTTTTCGATTCATTGAGTTTTAACAAAGCATACCGTTGGTTAAGTCTCTAGGCAGTCAGGTTAGGAAGCGAAATTTTGGTTAAGATTAATGGAGTGATTAAACCGTAATTTTTTTCCTAGAGCCTTCATTCTCCTTTGAGAGTATGTGGAAAAATAGACAAGTTTAATGTGAACTGCTTGGCAGTCTATTGTTCTGAGAATCTTGTAACCATATTGAGTAGTCTCCTTCCAGCCTATGATCCCACAAGAGCATCAATCTACAAAAACCCATCAAAATGTGATGGAATCCCTGGTCTATGGCGAAATTGAGAAACAATTAAAATTCTATCCTAAGAATTTAAAGCCCTATCTCAATAAGGTGGAAGTCGCGACCTATGCGTTAAACCGTTTACCTCCTCTCTATGCTTCCAGTACTGTTGGACGAGAACAGCAAATCCGATTGGGCAAACAAAAATATAAGGAACAACTCACCACTGCTGTCCGAAGGGCGATCGCTGCCGTTGAAAGAGATCCCCTCCGCAATTCCGAACCGATTATTTCCGAGTTAGAAATTCGCTACGAAGAAACCCAGCAATGTTTGCAGCAAGTGCAAATGATCCTGCAAGAGCGTAATCTGTTGGACTATCCAAAACAAGTGGTGACTTGGGAAAATTTACCTAGTCTACTCCAAAGAGCGTTAAATAAAGCGGAATGGTCGAATCAGGCTCCTCCTCGCATTATGTCTGCTGTTCCAGAACCGCCCCCGCCCCCAGAACCCAGACGACGACCAACCAGTCTGGATATGGGAACCCTGTGGTAGAAACAATACATACCAGATACAACCTTCTTCTCTAGAATAGAAAATGAAGTTGTAACAAATTGTTAAGAAGTTCATGGCTGATCAATTAATTCGAGCAACCGCCGCTGGTGGAGGTATTCGGGCCGTTGGTGTTATTTCGACTCGTCTGGTGGAAGAAGCACGGCAACGACATCAATTATCCTATGTGGCAACGGCAGCTCTAGGGCGAACCATGTCGGCAGGTTTACTCTTAGCATCTAGTATGAAACGGGAAGGCGCACGGGTTAATCTCCGTATTAAGGGAAATGGCCCTTTAAAAGGGTTATTCGTAGATGCGGGGGTCGATGGAACGGTACGGGGCTATGTTTTTAATCCTCAGATCGAATTACCGCCCAATGCGCTGGGAAAATTAGATGTGGGAGGCGCGATCGGTTCAGAAGGCTTTCTTTATGTAGTACGTGATATTGGCTATGGCTATCCTTACTCCAGCACGGTCGAATTGGTTTCGGGTGAAATTGGCGATGATGTCACTCACTATTTAGCCAATTCAGAACAAACCCCCTCGGCTCTCTTGTTAGGTGTATTTGTAGGAGCGCAGGGAGTTACGGCGAGTGGCGGCTTATTACTACAGGTAATGCCTAAGGCCGCACGGGATGAAGAATTGATCGCCACCTTAGAATCACGGATATCAAGTCTCAAGGGATTCACCCCTTTATTGCAGTCTGGAAAATCTCTAACCGATATTTTTGAAGAATTATTGGGGGATCTCGATCTGGTCATTTTCCCCGACACCCAATTAGTCCGTTTTGACTGTCGTTGTTCTTTTGATCGGGTTTTAGGGGCCTTAAAAATGTTAGGGGAAGTCGAGCTTCAGGACATGATCGAAAAGGATGATGGTGCGGAGGCCACCTGTGAATTTTGTGGTGAAATTTATCAAGCCAGTAGTGATCACCTAGCCCAATTGATTCAGGATTTACAAGCTGATTGTGTTTAAAGTTAATACAGTTAATAACAGCTAACAGCGGAAAATGAGCCGTTGTCATTTAATAACCAAGGGGATTTTTGGGTTCTCTTGGTTTCAGGGCTTCTTCCTTTCTGAGCAAAGAGGCGATCGCGAGTGTCAGAATTAGCGCGCTTTTCCTCGCTGTTTTTTGTCTTAAATGACAAACATTAGCCTGGTTTCTTGTCTGTCAATCTCCTGTAAGATAGAGCAATAATCAGTTGAACTCGCTTAAATGAATAGAACAAAAGTTTTTGGGAGGATTTTAATCCAAATACCCAGACGATTTCTTCTCTTTATCTTAACTGCTACTGTTATCGCTTTTATTACTATCGGTTTAGCGCAAATATCAAAAGCAGGGTTGGCTCCAGTGACCTTTATTAGTCACAATGTTTCAGTTACTTATACTAAAGATATTGCCCCTATCCTTTTCCAGAATTGTGCCACTTGCCACCGCCCCGGTCAAATTGCCCCTTTTTCCTTGATGACCTATCAAGAGGCAGTCAAGCAAGCAAAATCCCTGGCAAGCAGTACTGCTTCTCGTAGTATGCCACCTTGGAAGCCCGTCCCAGGGTATGGAGAATTTCAAGGTGAACGCCGCCTGACTGATGAGCAGATCGCTCTTTTCCAAAAATGGGCAGACACAGGCGCAAAGAAAGGTAATCCTGCTGATTTACCTCCCATGCCTAAATTTACAGAGGGTTGGCAATTAGGTAAGCCTGACCTGACCTTTGAAATGCCCAAACCCTATACTCTCCAGCCGGATGGTTCGGATGTTTACCAGTGTTTTGTTTTGCCGTTTAAATTTTCCAGCGATCGCTATATCTCGGCCATTGAAATCAAACCGGGTAATTCGCGCATTGTTCATCACTCAACTCTCCATCAGATACCGAGTCAATTAGCAGAAAACATACAAGCCGATAACCAGAAAGATAAAAATCAAGTGGGTTATGAATGCTTTGGTGACGTTGGCCGCGATCGTCAGGGCAAGCCGATCATCGCACCTAATATTGGAGCTTGGGTTCCAGGCAGAACCACACAGTTCTTACCCGATGGCATGGCAAGGGTGATCAAAAAAGACTCTCAGCTGATTTTACAGAATCACTACCATCGCAATGGTCAGAAGGAGACAGATCAGACTGTCGTCGGCATTTACTTCTCCAAAACGCCACCAAAAAAAATGCTTCAAGGTGTACCCTTGCTGCAAGTGAACCTGGCAATTCCAGCCGGGGAAAAAAGCTACAAGACAACAGCTTCCTATACACTGCCAGTTGATTTTGACATCGTTCAGATCATCCCCCATATGCACTGGCTAGGCAAACAGATGAAGGTAACTGCCACGCTTCCTGATGGCACAGTCAAGCCCATGATCTGGATTAAAGATTGGGATTTTGATTGGCAAGATCAGTATCAATATAAAAAGCCAGTTCATCTCCCCCAAGGGACAAAATTAGAGATGGAGGCAATCTACGATAATTCTGAGGATAATCCCCGCAATCCCAATAATCCGCCTAAACTGGTAACTTGGGGAGAACAGACAACCGACGAGATGGCTCTCTGTGGGATTCAAATTGCGGTCGCACTAGATGACCAACAATCCCTTGACAAAGTCAAGCAACTACAGCAGCGTATTCGGACAACCTATCTGGAATATCTTGAGCGTCATCATCCATCAGAACCAAAATCTTAGAAGTTACGCATTGACAAAAGCATAAAGATATGTTAACCAGACAGAATTCTCCTGACAAACTCCAATGGCAAGACAGCTATCAAAACCCTCGACAGCAAAGTGCGACTGTGATTTATACACCT
>JAYKJI010000387.1:0-9198 GCA_035285405.1 Snowella sp.
GCAAAATGGCATTCCTCAAACAACCGTTAGCCTAGGACAATTGAATGAACGGTTAACCCGCGTTGAATACGCTCTGCAACAAGCCGGTAAAGACCTAGGCGATAATTGGCAACTTTCATCAGACACAAAATTGAATGCCCATCAGGTCGAAGGTTTTAATGCTTTACTGGCAGAACTGAAAGAGACGATCACCCGTCTTAACCAGACGGAAAATTAGGGATTTTGTTTAGTGACTTTGCAGGGTTGTTTTGCTCACCATCCGCGTTTTTTTCCGTTCTGCCTCGGACAGTTCTTCTCCTGACTGTAAGCGAGTGGCGTTGGTTTGTAGCACTGTTGCCCCACTTTGATCGCCTAACTGCAAGGCCGTTTTAGCGGCTGTTTGTAGCATCGTAGCGGCCCCAACGCGATCGCCCTGTTTGAGTTTTGTTTCAGCGATTTGGGTTTGACGATATTTGGCGAGGGTAAGAATGGCTTTCTGGGCCTGATCATTGGGCTGGGCTTGATAAAGCGTTTGCACTGTCACTGTCAAAGGAATTTTCTCTGACAAAAGACCCGTTGCCCCTTGGGAAGGATCATCATAGCGAACCTGGACAGAGCCGATGACCTGTTCCCCTGGTGGTAATTGATTAATATAAAGATTGGCTAAAATCACTCGTGCCTGTTCTGTCATCAGATCACCTAATCTGACTTCGTAGCCATTATTTTCAGCTTGTACGGTTAATTCAACGGTTTCTGGTTCCACCTGGGCAAGGGGCTTTAATTCTGCTAACCGCACCTGGGGCACAAATTCTAAGCGCAGATAGGGATTGGTTAAGCCGACAGTCTGCATTCGGCTCAAAAGTTGACTAAAGGTTTCTAGGGCCTGTTCAGGGCGTTCAATATAGGACAGGCTACCATTAGCGGTATCCGCGATCGCTTCTAAAATATCCTGATTCCAGTGAGCACCAAAACCTAGACTGTTAATCGTAATATTGTAATCTGCTGCGACCTGGGCCAATTTGAGACAACGTTCATTATCGCCATGTTCATTCTCTCCATCGGTCAGTAAAAAGATTTGAGAGACGCGATCCTGTTTACTTTGTCCGGCTTCTTGAATGCCGAGTTTCATCCCTTCATCAATGGCGGTTCCCCCTAAGGCTTTCAATGACTGAATATTTTGGGTGATCGCGGTTCGGTTAGTAATGGCCTGGTTGGGGACAAGCACCTTCGCTTTATGGTCAAAGGCAATCACGGATAGGCGATCGCTGGCTTGAAGATTATCGATTAAACCAAGAGCCGCTTCTTTAACGGTGGTGAGGGGCTTACCATTCATTGAGCCACTGTGATCCAAAACCAAACAAAGATTGAGGGGCAGAGAATGTTCTAAACCTTCTCGAAGGGCAGAGAGGGAAAGGCACAGTTGACGCTGACTAGAACTCTGACTGGCATCTAGGTGGGCATCGCTCAATGCCGCTTTGACATTAACTTTCATAGCAAGGGGCCAGGGATTAGGATTTAAAAACCAACGGATCTGTCTATATTATTTTATCGTTTGCGGCGAAGGCTGGCTGTAGTACGAGCTTTGTCGATATAAACCCCACCTTCAAATTCCCCAGTTCATTCATCTTTCTGCATTCGATATTGTTCAATAAAGCTTTCAATCTCGTCCCCTAAATCCAATAAATGCAAATTACCGCGATGATTTTGCCAAGTTGCTACTAAACAGCGAAATCTTCCGACTGCCGCGATCGCCGTAATAGGTTCTGCCAAATCAAAGGCCTCAATATGATAACCTTCATTATCTAACAGAATTAACTTGCCCTGATGATGAGCTAAAAGATAGCCCCAGGGATAGGGCAGAATAAACTGAGGTTCTAAGGCTAGAGCCAGGCGACTTACTTTAAATGGCTGTAAACGAATTAAAAAGCCATGGGATCGGTGGGTTAAATCTAAACCAAAAAGATGATTACGACTGTAGGGATTAAGACAGAGATTGGTTAACAACAAAGGTAGGGCAAAAGCTCTCATTAATTGCCCTCGACGATTAAAGAGGCGAAAAATGCTGGCTTTTCGAGTCTCAGTTTTAGCGAGACAAACGGCTAAACCATGACGGTGATCAATCGTTAACAATTGGGAGGGAAAACGAGTCTTATTAGGGGGGGCAATCGGTTGCCAATTTTGGGTATTGAGTAATTGAAAGGTTCCTTTCGGCGTTAAAGCACTTTGCTTATTAACCATTGCTAACCATTGACCATTGGGATCAAACGCATAGATAAATTGCTGGGCAATCCAGCTTGTCTTAGGGGTCGGTAAAATGGTACGAGAAGTCTGTTTATCTGACAGGAGATGAAGACTATAACGAAAAAGGGGAGAGGTTTTATTTTGAGAAACTTCCTGGGTAAAAACAGCAATGCCTGCTTCTCTGAGATGTAAGGAAACAATCGGAATATTAAAATAGCTATCCCAACAGGTCTGGTATTTTCCCCCTAAATCTCGCCGTTCATAACTGCGCAAAGCTAATTGATTTCCCATCCCCAGATAGACTCGTTGTTCATGAATCGCCAAGTGATTAACTTGAAACGCGAGAGCATCGGTTTGAGTCACTTGAATGGTCGGAGATGTTAAGGCAAGGGAGGGCAGAAAGAAAAAGGATTGGGATGGTTTCAGAGGAGACAGAGCCAGCATTTCCTTTTCTAAGACTAGGGCCATTTCTGAGGCCGAAGTAAAACGCTTTTGGGGTAGTTTTTCTAAAGCCCGACTAATAATGGGCCTAAGTCTGGCAGGAAAGTGCGGGGGAAACTGAAGACGACAATTGAGATGGGCCGACTGTAGTTCTCCTGGTAATCCAGAAAAGGGGCGATCGCGGCAGATCAATTCATAGAGTAGAACCCCCACCGCATAGAGGTCAGAAGCAACGGAAAATTTGCCATAAAACCGTTCTGGGGCCATATAGGCTGGTGAGCCAGTATAACCCTTGCCATAGTTAGGGTTGCCCGTTATTTCCGTCAACCGCGCAATGCCAAAATCAGAAATTTTAGCCCGCCAGCCATCGGCAGCAGAGACTAAAAGAATATTGTCCGGTTTGATATCACAGTGAATAACATTAGCTCGATGGGCATGGTCTAGCCCCCATAACACTTCCGTAATCAGTTTTAATTTGCTTTTGAGAACCCATTCTCCCTCACCCTCTACCAAATCTCGTAGGGTTCCGCCCTCGCAATAATCCATCACCAAATAGCGGCCCCCAGGATGATACTCCAGGGCATGACAGGCGACAATATTGGGGTGACGTAGGGTAACGAGATAGGTTAGCTCTCGTAGAAATTTGTTGGTGGGAAAAACTCGATGTTCTAGATCTTTTAAGGCATAAAGACGACCGGAATGACGATGAATAGCACAATACACCCGTCCAAATTGTCCTTGCCCGATCTGTCCTAGTATGCGGTATTGGGAATGGTAAGCAGCATGGGGAATAAGAGAGTCCTGAGACGGAAGCATAGGAAGGAAAAGGACAGGGGCTTATCCTATTCTAACCCTTGTCCTAATTTGGCTTGCTGTTAATTTTTGAAACTGTGAGTGTTAATCAAAGAGATTGCCCGCCGTGATACCTGTTTCTTTTTCGAGGAGCGGTTTGGGAGCTGCTTCTGGATCTACTTCTACCGGCGTGACGACCGGTTCGGACATTTCTGCTCTTGTTTCTTCACCAGGGAAAGGATGTTGCAGATCATAAAATTCTTTTCCTAGATCTCTGGCGCGATGATAGTGCTCTAAATCACCTTGCTCAAAGTAAAGTTTGGCTGCTTGACGGAGGTCTTCTACCGCCGGTTTACGATTACCAAGTTCGGCATAGATTACGCCGCGTTGATAATAAGCTCCCGCCAGTTCTCCATTTAGACGAATCGCTTCACTGAAGTCCCGTTGGGCTTCGACCCGATCGCCGAGAGCCTGATGATTAAGACCCCGTTGGTGATAGGCTTCTGCTTTACTGGGATCGGCCGCAATGGTGTGGGAATGATTGACCATTTCCCGTAAAACGCCGACTACCTTAACCAATTGCTGATGATCATCTTTCATGCCCTCTTGGGTTTCAGCCATATTGGCTTGCAGAGTCGTCAGTTGTTGTTTAAAGGCGTCCGCCTGTTGAGCCAAGGATTGGGACAGACTTTGACGATTGTTTTCCTGGGTTTGGCTTTGTTGGTTCAGTTGATTCGTCGTTTCTTGCTGGAATTTTTGTAAGTAGTCTGTCAAGATCGCTTGATGTTGGTTAATTTGTTGCACCACTTGAGCGATCGCCGTTTCCTGTTTTTGGGCCATTTCGGTCGCCAACTGACGACGATTAACCATGTGCAAACCCACTGCTGCCGCCACCGGAATCGCCGCCGCTGCCACATTATTCATAACGACAGAAGCGATCGCGCCTCCCACCAAACCAACAGCCGATAAACCGTCTAAAAGATTAGCATTCGAGCCCGATGGAGCCGTTACCTGGGAGTCCGTAAGGGTTTCATTAACTTGGTGTTCCATAATTCTTTACAATCCCTTTTTCTACAAAAATAATGATCGTTAGTACAGAATAAAAATTAGCTAGGAGCGGTGAGAGAAACACACCCTGAACGCCCAACCTTAAAGCTCTCATTAGTCAAATAATTCTTCCGCTTGATGGGTCAGAATTTTACAATGGGAGGTCGGATTAGCTGAACAGAGCAAAATATAGCCTTGTTTCAACTCATCCGGTCTTAAAAACTCCACCGCCTTTTCGGTTTGTTCCACCGTGCCTTCGACCAGCTTACCAAGACAGTCAATACAGGAACCCGCACAACAGGAGTAGGGCAACACTAAACCCTGTTCATTAGCCGCATCCAAAATTAACTGGTCTTCCTCAACGGCGATCGTTGAATGAATGGCATGCTTATCATTAATTAAGGTGACAGAAAAAGTTGCACTCATGAGCGAAAAACCTTTAAGTACTAAGAATGGTGTGGTTCAACTTCAGAGCCGGCATAAACAAACTCGCTTCCGCCTCTGTTAAGAATTCCTTAATCGTCTCCTGAATAATGAGGTAACTCACTTTAGCGTACTGAGTGTAATTATAGGCTCGTACAATAGTTTGATACCAGATCAATAACCCCTCCCGTAGACGATCCAAATCATTGAATAAGATAGCGGTTGCTGAACAGCGAAAAACATTCGTCATATCACGACGACAAATTTCCGTGACATCCCGTTCTCCCATGTGGAAAACATCTTCTTTAATGCTTCGTTTTGCCGCTTCCCAACGATAAATGATTTTTTCTTCGTTTTCCCGTAGCTTTTCGTAAACGGTAACGCGCTCTTCAACAGAGTCTAGATAATCTTGCAAAAATTGCAATTCGGCATCCGTTGCATAACGTCCATCCGCATCAATACTGAGTCGAGTAAGTTGTTTGAACATAGGTGTTGATTCCTTGGTAATAGCAATGATTGGATTAGAAGAACATTCTCAATTCCCATCAGGACAGTAGAGCGTCAAATGGACAAGCAACGGACATTTTAAGACTTAAGCATCATGGGTTTTTGCCAAATAATCCTTTGCTTCCACCTGAGTATCCTGAAGTTGGGAGATCATCGAACGGGTAATTAACTTACCAGCTTCGACCAATATTGTCCCCGTGATGGGATGGAGGATATTGTCATCAGCCCGACGGCCAATTAAATCCTCAATATTGTCAATTTCACTGATATACATCCCCGCCGGCAGTTCAACAACGATCCCTTCCCCCATGACTCTCGCTTGACAAGCTAAACGGGAGTATTTTGTACAGGTAGTGATCACTTCCAGGGATCTTAATTCCCGACGATTGATGGGCGATAAACTTTCCATCCCCTGGGTAACATACACATGGCAGGTGGCACACATCCCTCTTCCCCCACATTCTTCCATGACATGCAATTCCCCTTTAAGCAATCCCGCCAGTAGATTGTCATTGGTTTGAATCGCAACTTCAATGTTAATTGGGTCGAGTTTAATGGTTTTAGCCACAACGATATCCTCCTATGGATGGCAGAGAGAAAGGTCGCCTACCTTAGTTTTGTTGACGACACAGCAACTCCATAATAGTTGCATGATCATGCCCTTCCGTCAGCCAAGCAGGAACTGATTTAATCCGCTCTGCTAAACCGATAATAAATTCATTGGTGTCTGCTCCCAGGGATTCACAACTGGTTTGAGCACAGTGTAAATTTTGTCCCGTGAGTTGACTAAAAAAGGCAGCCAAAATACCCGCTTCTAGAAAACCCATTGGCCGTTTGCCCTGGGGAGCCATGGCCACGTAAGGAGAATGAGTAATTTGAGCGACAATAAAACCCTGTTGATAATATTTCAAGTCAATATCGAGAACGCCCCAACCGTGGGATTTCCAACATTGCTTCATACATTGCAAAAATTGGATCATCTCCATCTGTTGCAACGGCTTTTCATAGTAATCAGCTAATTCATCGGCAAAGCGTTTGGCAAAGGCTGTTCCCCAGGTACGACCACAACTAAACAGGGCAATGCCACAACCATTGCCTAATTCGGCTTCTAGGGCTGTATATAATCCCTTCAGTAAGGTATCGGGAATAGCGAGTAATCGTGCGCCACTGCGATTTTCTAATAAGCCAAATTCGTTGTCTCCCTGAAGATAGGCATCGGGGGCAAAGTAGTTACCTTTGAGGGGACGATTTTGAATGAGATTGTTAACGTCAATCATGCTTGATCTCCTGCCATAGCGAGTTCAGGGGCTTGAGGAACGACTTTATGAAGAACAGTCACTTCTGCTTGATGGAGAAATGGCTGAAGCAAATGAAAGCCATCTTCAGATAAAACGGATTGGAGGTGCTGGATTAGAATCTCGGCGAGACGGGTTTCGATCGCTTGCAGTTCGTAGGCATTGACCACATCACTCAGCCATTCCAAGAGACGATATTGGAGATATTCGGGATTGCTTAATAACAGGGCCATAGAACTATAGCGCAGGATACTAATCCAATGCAGGAGGGCCTGTTCAAGTTGGGGGGGCGGGGTTTCTGGGAATTCACTTTCGAGTTGATCGGCCACAGATTGGAAAATCATGCCCTCGTTATCCCGTAGATAACGATAGGTTGCCAGTCGATGCTTGAGTAAGCCCACATGTTTGCGGAAGGAGATCATTTCTAGGGGATGGAGATAATGATCTTCCGCACGATGAAATAATCTTTCAAAGTCTTTCTGCATAACGCTCCTGATAGGGTCTAGAATAGTGCAGATAAATCCGTTAAATCGATCTCTGCATTGGCGGTATGGGACAGGGGGATGGCTTTTTTAGCGGGTTCTGGTGAGGTCTTGAAAAGGTTTCCCTGGCCTTGCCAGTTAGACCGTTGGAAGAAATCAAAAACGCTTAACTGGAGAGAAGAGGAGGAGCTAAAGAAAGCCTGCTCTGCTTCTAGGGCTTGGCTATCTCGCGGGGCAGCGATCGCTTCGATCGCTAGGCCACGCCAATTGGCTTGATGAAGAAAATCTTGAACCTTGAGACAGAGTAAGGACGGAACCGTCACCTGGGCTTGGGACTCCGTGACCGTCTGCTCTAACTTAGGGGTTTCCCCTAACCAGTTATAGCCTTGAAAAAAAGCTTGAACACTTAACCCGGCCCAACGGGTCTGATCCATCATTTTAGATACTCCCCTTGATTAAGTTTCGTTTCAATATCCCGGGCATTTGCGCCTTCGTTGAGCCAGAAGGTGGCTGCATCAATGCGATCTTGTTTGCCAATCAGGAACTTACAATAGGTTTCTCCCATGGCATAGCACTGAATTTCAATGCAGTTTAGGGACTTTTTCACCAATCGGCTGAAGAATCCAGCCAATAAACCGGCATAAATATGACAAACAGGCTTGCCCACATCACCGAGGGTACGGGCAACCGCAGAATCAAAAATATCAACGAAGAGAAAACCGTTTTTTTGTTCACTTAAATCGATCGCCCAGTTACCCCAGCCCTGGGCGGTAAAGGGCCACCACCAACCTTCTAGAACGTAGTTGAGATTGAGTTCATTCAAGGTCGAGGTGTAACCAAACTCAGTGAGAAACCATTTTTGGAAAAATTCGGCATCGTAATGGCCCCACTCTTTGCCAATGTTGTACATAACGACACTAGAAGCGTTACCAACTTCTTGCTGAAGTCCATCAATCAAACCAATGATGAAATCTTCACTGGTGAGAACATTACGACAGTTATTCCAATCAACAATAGACCCCGTCTCCATCTGAAAACAGAAGAAATCTTCTACTTGATAGTGGTGATGTTTACTGGGGTGAATTTTTCTTAAACTATGCTCTAACACAGGAATATACTTAGATTCAGTAGAAGCGTTAGATGTATTAATTGAGGTCAAAACCATAGATCGTATCCCCTCAAAGTGATGGAGGCTCAGTTAGCAAAAACACTAACCTAAAAAACATTGAAACAGACCTTCTTGAAGAATTCCTCTGTAGTTTTAGGGAAACTGCGTTTATGGGCTTAAAAGCAGTGCGTAGTTCTACGCAAAGAAAACTCAGAGAAAAACGATGAGATAGGTAGAAGCCATGATCCAGCAAAATGTCAAACAGCATAAGCTTTTCTCCTCTCGCTAACCAACTTGGTATTCGCATAGATAGAACGGCGATCGCGGAGGCTTAACCGTAAATCTACTCAGGGAAAGAAAAGACCTCTTTGTCTTAACAAGGAAAACCACGATCAGGGATTCTGATTTAATATTGGCATAAACGTCTAAGACCCCAGAAAAGTTTGTTACAAATCGTTGTGAACAATAGCGTAAAACAGAGAAAACTTTCAAAAATCTTTAAAAATGCTTCTTGTCCCCAGTTGCCTTAAGTTTTGTTTCGATTTGTAACAAAAAGGGAGTAATAGTCTAGAATTGTAACAAAATATAAACTATAAAGTAAACATAGAAATTCAAAATTAAGGAACGCAATATTTTTAAAATTCCTTTTTTTCTAGTGATTATACCTATTCGTTTTTAAACAATCTCCTTGGAATTTTTATCTAGAGCTATCGAGATCGGTCTGAGGAATGGGATCAGGATTGATATCAACTTTAATAGAACGTACTTGGAGAACAAACCTAATAGAGCATTCCTTTAGTGCGTGATTTGTGTGAGAAAGCGTAACTTTACGGTAAAAAGAGAATTTAAGATTAAAAGCTATCTCTCAATGGTATGATTTAAC
>JAYKJI010000388.1:0-13992 GCA_035285405.1 Snowella sp.
CCTTGCACGTTGAGACTCGCCAATAAATCGTAGTAGGCTTGGGGAGAACTGAGTTTTAAGGCTTTGACCCGACTGAGAATATTATCACTCAAAGAACCGTAGTTTTGGGAACGAATTTCAATCCCGGTTTGTTGAGCGATGAGGGTGACAAAGTTTTCGCGTAATTGGGTTGAGATAGTTTCCGTTAACATAGGTTTTTTATAGAACTTGAGTGAACTGCGATCGCCCGACGGTTTCCATTAAATGAGGGGCCACTTCGGGTAAAGGTAAAATTGTTTTGTGGGCATCAATTTTAGCGGCTTCCTGGGGCATTCCAAAGACAATAGAAGTCGCTTCATCTTGAATAATTGTGTAGGCTCCTCGTTGTTTAAGGGTCAATAAACCGGCGGCTCCATCCCGTCCCATCCCAGTTAATAAAATCCCGATCGCGGCCGAGCCGTAATATTTGGCAACGGTTTGAAAAAGGGTAGTGGCTGAGGGACAATGACCATCGACGGGCAATCCTTCCGCACAATAGAAACGGCCTTGAACATCAATATTCAAATGTTCTCGTTCAGGAGGGAAATAAACATGACCAGGTTGAGGTTTTTCACCTGTTTTCGCCACACAAATATTCAAAGCACAGTTTTGATCCAGCCATTTAATAAAGCCATCCAAAAATCCCGTACTAATGTGTTGAACACAGAGAATGGGAACGGGAAAGTTTGCTGGCAAGGCTCCAAGAACTTCCTGAAAAGCTTGGGGGCCACCCGTCGAAGCAGCGATCGCCACCACGCGCACAAATTTAGGTAAAGCACCTTTGGCAACAGGCGTACGAGGAATGGCCATCGGTGGGGGCGTTTTACTGGCTAAGTGAGCACCCTTATTCCGTTTGGTGAAAACCTTAACGCCCGACAGCACCCGAATTTTCGTGAGTAGTTTATCCCGTTGGGCCTCGTAATCTTCAATCTGGCCACTGCGCGGTTTAGGAAAAATATCAACGGCTCCCGCATCCAAGAGTTGAAAGACGTTACTGCGATCTTCTTCTTGAACGGCGGCACTGATCACCAGGATAGGAGTCGGGCTTTTTTCCATGACTGCCTGGGTTAACTCCAAGCCATCCATCTTGGGCATCAGCAGATCGGTACAGATAATACTCGGTTTGAGCTTGGGCAAAAGTTCGAGAGCTTCGACCCCTGTGCGAGCCGTACCTACTACCTGCATATCCTCGGCGGTGCTAATCATCCGTTTTAAGATGGTCAGTGCAACGGGGGAGTCTTCAACCAGTAGTACTTTGATGGTCATAGCCATTTCCTTGGAAATTGGGAGAGGGTTTTGTCCCCTAGCCCTTGATTGTGGGGGTGCAAGCTTCGCGCTCAAAAACTTGTTTTGTTTGTTTCTATCCCCCCTAGCTTCCCGATGAAAGGGTGAAACCAGACAACCTATGAAGTTTCTCTTGCCAGGAGGGATTCAGAAAATAAACCTTAAACGATCGATTCTAAGTTGCGAGCAGTATTGGCAAGACCCTGGGTTCCGGCTTTGACCTGGCTAAGACTGGCAGCCGTTTGTTGTGAACCTTGGTTAATACTGTCCATTGCTTCTAATACCTGTTGAACCGCTTTACCCTGTTGGCGAATATTTAAAGCGATCTGTTGGTTATTCATCGCCACATTATTGATCGCTTCTAATACGCCACTAAAGGCGTTGGCAGTGCGTTCGGTGATGGCCATACCCGCATTCACAGTCTTGGTTCCTTCATCCGTAACCATAACGGTCGTGTTGATGGCGTTTTGAATATCGGATACTAGTCCACCGATTTTTTCAGCAGATTGACGGCTTTGATCGGCTAATTTACGGATTTCTTCGGCAACTACGGCGAAGCCTTTACCATGTTCACCAGCCCGAACCGCTTCCACCGAGGCATTCAGTGCCAACATATTGGTTTGTTGGGATAAGTCACCAACTAGTTGAGAAATATTACCGATTTGGTTGGTCTGTTCTGATAAGCGCACGATTTGATCGGCGATCGCCGCAACCTTATTTTTGAGGTCAATCATACTAGCAACGGTTTCTTCAACGGAATCATTCCCATTGCCAGCTAATTGCAATACTTCTTGGGCTGCTTGAGCCGCAGCTTCGGCCTGTTCCTGGGACTGACGAGAAGAAGCTCCTAACTCATCCATGGTGGTGGTGGTTTCACTAACGGAAGCGGCTTGTAAATTAGCAGTACGTTCTTGTTCTTCCATCGTGGCAGCAATTTCATTGGAGGCAGCTGTCATATCCACTACCGCTTTCTTCACATCTCCTGAAATCCGAGCCGCAATCATGTTTCCTAAGAGTAGAGAGATACCACTACCGCCAAACAAACCGAGGATAATAATGGCAACGGTAATGCCGATCGCCCAATTAACCCGTCCTTGAATTTCTCCTAAAATCTGGTCTTGTCGCTCAAGCATATCATCTTTGACTTTATCAAAGGCTCCCATTTCAATTTGACCAACTTGAGCAATACCTTTAGCGACCTGACCCGCTTTAATATCAGTCATGGCCCTGTCGGCATCATCGGAAATCTCCTTGACCCCTGCCATCATTTTTTTCCAGTTAGCTTTTTGTTGGGGATCACGGATCATCTCACCATCGCCAAATTCGCTGATTAAATCATCCAAGCGATCATGACCCGTCTGGAAGGATTCCCGATAATGTTCATCTTTAGGAAATAAGGCGGCTCCTCGGATACTGCGGACAATACGAGAAGTATGAATAACCGTTTCCCGCACATTATCCACCACTTTATTTGCCCTGGCGAGATCTTCGGATTGATCACTCAGATATTTGAGAGACCCTCCCATTACCAGAGCAAACACCGTAATGACTCCAATGGGAACGCTATACCCCAAGAGAATGCGGGTTTTTAAGTTTTTAGATTGAAGGATGTTAGACATGGCAGGTACTCCTGAAGGTATTTAAGAAAGAAAAGGAGAAAATTTACTGAAAATCTGGGGGTTATCCCCCCCTAACCCCCCTTTGAAAGGGAGGAATTAAATTGCTAAGGGGCGAAATGGTTTCTGAGGATTGGTAACAATCGCTATCAGTTTGAAAGGGAAACTCTTTTGAGTAGATAGTGAAGAAGCTTGTCATTTTACGGTTAGATAAACTTCCGTAAAATCTCTATCTTGTCCCTCTTAAAAGTTAGTTAAAACCTGGCTCCTCCCTTTGAAAGGGGGGCTGGAGGGGATTCCCTACACCAGGCGATCAAGAGTTTCGATTAATAACTCCTGGTTAAATTGATCCTTGACAATGTAGGCATTGGCCCCTGCTTGTGCCCCGCGTCGTTTGTCCTCTTCCGAAGCCAGGGAGGTGATCAACATAATTGGTAATTCGCGGTATTCGGGATGTTGCCGAACCTTGGCCGTAAATTGCAAACCATCCATATTCGGCATTTGTACGTCGGAAATAACCGCATCGAAATGGCGACCCGATCGCACTTGGGTATAGCCTTCCAAACCATCCACTGCGATCACCACTTCGTAACCTGCTTTTTCCAAGACTCGTTTTTCCTGAGTCCGTACCGCGATCGAATCTTCCACCAGCAGAATGACAGGTTTTTGGAGAGCCGGTTGATCCCCTTCGAGATCAACGGGAGCCATGGCCCCAATGCTTTGATTACTCTTTTGAACGGTCTTGATCAAGTCATTGGGATTGAGGATCATACAGACATCCCCCGTTCCCAAAATCGTGGCTCCGACTACGTTGCGTACCCGTTTGAGGAGTTGGCTTTGGGGTTTGATGACCACATCCAGCACTTCCCGTAACCGTTCCACTTCAAAGGCCAGGCGATCGCCGTCGAGATTGAGCAAAATGGCAGAAGTGACCTTTTCGACTTGGCGTTGTCGTTTTTGCTGTTGTTTTTCCTCCAAATCAGGTAACTGTAATAGCTCGGCCATTTTCACCAGGGCGATCGGTTGATCATCAACGGTAATCGTGGCCCGACCTTCCAGGGAATAGACATCCTGGGGCCGAATCAACAGGGTTTTCTCGATCGCTTCTAGGGGCAAGGCATGGATCAATCCCTGCACATCGAACAACATCACGTTGAGGGTGGCCACCGTACTCCGTAATTGCATACGGAAGACCGAACCTTGACGGAAAGCTGAATCGCTCTGGATATTGCCCTTTAACCGTTCCACGTTGGTACGCACTACGTCTAAGCCCACACCCCGTCCCGAAATCTCGGTAATAAAACTACGGGTGGAAAAGCCTGGCATAAAGAGCAGCGATCGCAGTTGGTTGGCACTCATACTGGCCAGCTCTTCCGAGCGATACATTTTGCGTTTAATCGCTGTTTGTTTGACCTTTTCAAGATCAATACCGCGACCATCATCCCCCACCTCAATCAGGATATGACCGCCCTGACGGGTTGCCTTTAACCAGACCTTCCCAGTGGGATTCTTACCCAATTGTTGTCGTTCACTGGGGGGTTCAATGCCGTGATCCACCGCGTTCCGCAGTAAATGCAGGAGGGGGTCTTTCATTTCCTCCAAAATCTGTTTATCTACCGCAATTTCGCCACCTTCCATGACGAACTCCACCTGTTTTTCCTGTTCCTGGGCCAGATCTCTGACCAGACGCGGAAACATCAAAAAGATGGTGGAAAGGGGTAACAGGCGTAAAGTACGGATTTTTTCGTCCAACTCCCGCGAAATCAGGTCTAAACGGGTGTTGTTTTCCGCAATATTCGTATAGAGATAACGAATTAAACCATCCAACTTTTCTTCCTGGTTCTTCACCCGTAAGGCGTTGGCCGTATGTTTACGGTTTTTCCAATCGTCCCAGGAGAACATCAAATCCTGAATCGTTTCCGTTGCGTGGGCCATACGGGTTTTCGTAACGGTCAACTCTCCCGTATGAGTCATCAGAGCATCTAGATAACGCATGGGAACCCGAATCGTATCCAACGCCGTATCCGTTGCCCTAGAGGTGTGACCGCCAAATTTATCGGTTCTTTCGTCGGCGGGGCCTTCCATTTCCAGTAAACGCTCCAATTTTTGTAACGTCTCCTGGGGATCAAACGGAGCCAATTCCCCTGTCACCGCTTCTTTGGCTAGGGCGGCGATCGCGTCTAACTCTTGATGAAGTAAACGCGATACGTTGGGAAACTGAAGCTGATGGGTCTTAATGGCTTCAAAAATAGCTTCTAATTTAATAATTAGGTTTTCGAGAGTTTCTTGGCCAACAATGTGGGAATCCAGTTCAAAACTTTGGGACTCACTCAACAGAGCTTCCAAAGAAGCCAGATCATCGGGGCGTTGATCGAGGAGCATTAACCCCGACTGCAATTTGCCCAGATGTTCCTCACTGGAAATCTTATAAATATCGCGCAGTTCCGAGTCTTCAATTAAGAGGGTTGGACGTTGACGATAGGAACGACCATTGCCATTCGCCTTAACGGGGACTTCGGGGGTTGGTGTTTGCAGATTAGCTGGCAAAAATTCGCTTAACTGGCTCAGTAGTTGCCCTGGATTGACCCCACTGGGTTCGTCAGTAACGGACTCATGCACCAGCTTGCCCATCGCACCAACGGCTTGATAAAGGCGATCGCCCAACGCACTTGACCAATCTAATTGTTGCCCCTTTAACCGCCCCAGAATTTCTTCCAGACGGTGGGACAAAGTTTCCACAGAGCGAACGCCAATGACCCTAGAATCTCCTTTGAGACTATGGGCTTCCCGCAAAAGGGTTTGCAGTAGTTCCGTATCCTGGGGATTTTTCTCCAGGGCTAGGATACCTGTTTCTAGGTTTTGAACGTGTTCTGCCCCCGAAACCTTGTATATTTCTCGCAGTTCTTCATCTTCAATCATGGTGGTTCTCTCATGCTTGAGGTCGGACATAGTTTGGATAGAAATCTAGTTTTAGCTTTGTAAATAAAAGGAAAAAACCCTAACAATAACTGTTTTAATACGAACTAATAGGCTTAGAGGCTTTCACTAAATTTCACTTTCTTTGACTACTTTTAGTGTAGAATATTTATTTAAAAAGAAAGCTTTTTTTATCTTTTCTTAAGATTTGTACGATTTTAAAAAGTGTTAATTTTTCTGAATTTTTATTTTTTTAATAAAAAGAGGCGGGAAATAAATATGTTCTGAATATTGATACAATGCCAAGGTAAGACGCGAAGATAATTCTAGGCAAATTTTGTCTCTTTCAATCTTAAGTTTTACGGGATAAGCCTCGAATAATTCTCTCTATAACCGTTTTTTAGCAAGACTTCTAAAAGTATAAAAAGTCTAAAAAACTCTTTAATGAAGACAATGCTCCACAGACTGAATAATTTAGAGATAGCATAATACCTAAAATCCCAATACTACCGTTTACAGATTTTCCTCTAATTTCTATTATCCCCATGCTTGAATCAAGACGAGTTAAGACTGGTGCTCTAGTATTATCTTGATTCAAGAAGCTAAGAGATAAAAAATAATAAAGATTAATTTCTCATCAGAAGGTAAACGGCAGTTTGTTACGGTCAAATTGGAGTGGATTTGTTCTTAAGGCAAGTAGAGAATTAGAAGAGGCCAATCAAGCCGTTTGGAATATAGTACCCATTTTGCTATCTAAACTTGCTTTTTTCGTCGGCGCAAGATAGGATTTGATCAAATTCACGAGGGCTTGGGGTTCAGGTGGTTTGCTAATAAAATCATTCGCTCCGACTAACTTTGCTCTGGTGCGATCAATAACATTATCCTGAGCCGTCAAAATAATAATGGGCGTTTGTCCAAAAACAGGAGTCTCCCGTAAAAACTTACAAATGCTGTAGCCATTGGCATTGGGCATATTCAAATCCAATAAGATCAGATCAGGTTTATGTTCAATTAACTGGGCAAAACCCGCCATTGGCTCTGGGATACTTAATACTCGAAAACCGGCTGGCCCCAAAATTGATTTCAAGTTGTGAATGACGATGGGGCTATCATCAATACAGGCAATCAAATACTGGCCCGTTTTTCCCGTATTCGGTGCGGTGGGAGTCGTAGTATTGGCCGTGGGAGTAGCCGGCGCAGCAGGAGCCGCAGTCGCAACCGGTCTTGTCTCCATTTCCTGAACAGGGGAGGGTAGATCGGGAATAGTCTGAAATTCAATCAATCCCTTTTCTTGCCAGACCAACAGCGATCGCATGACTTTGGGAATCGGTTGTTTCAATTGCAGAGCCACATCCCAGATCGTAAACTGACCGTTGAGGTAACGCTGTACCGCCGGATTATTGAGGGTGTTGCCTTTTGCCGTTAATAGCGGCGATAAACTAGGACGATATTGATCTAAACCCGCTTGATGCCACTCTTGATGTAACTGTTGGGCTTGACGCAGATCGGGATGGATTTCCGCCAACGATAAACTTAAAAAATAGGAAAAGGTGGATTTTTGGCGATCGCAGGGTATCCATTGGACTTCGATATCTTTTGTTAGAGCCAATTCATACCAGCATTCCTCGGCAATGACACTGATTACGTGTTTAGCCTGATCCAAGGTCAAATTCTTCTTACTAATCCCCTGATAAAGAAAGTCATATTCCCAGGGCTGGCTATTCAAAATGGCAGTGGGAGGAGTCCAATCATGACAATGCTGAAAAATCGCTCGTTTCCAGCGTCGCATTCGGTGTTCACCATCAGTGACATACTGTAATCGACCAGAGATCAGAAAAATAGTCATCGGGATACCCGCATGGGTTATCATCAATTCTCCCGTTGCTTTTTCTTGGCTCAAACGGTCTAATTCTTTTTTCAAATAGGTCAAGATTTCAGAGGAGGGGATATTCATAACAACACCTGAAAAAGTAGCAACAAGAACTATTAAATCAATCGCTCATTTTTATCTCTGGTCGCAAAGAATAAGTCAGAATAAAGTAATAATCTTGAGAAGTAAAACAAAGATGAGCCGTTGGAGGTGGATATATAGATCAATTAAGGTAAAACCAAGGCCTAGAGTAACTTTCTGCTTAGGGCTATAATTTCCCTAAACATAGATGAGAGCTAACGAAACAGATCGCGGTTTTACTCCCTTAACCTAGCTTTTACTCGCTTAATCGCAGCTTTTTATCTACCTGTAATAGTAAATGAAAAAGACAGATAACTATCCATGCTTGATAAGAATCTTCACAATTACTCTCCAATAAAGACTGTTTTATGAACATTTTTAAAGTACGTTAAACATTTTCCGATTGCCTCTGTGTTCATACCCAGAAGTTAATAAAGCCTGACTTCACTGACGAGGAATACTTACGTATAGAAAAAGGCGATATCTCGAATCACTGTCCCGTATGATGGCGTAAACCAAATTCCCAGATTATCCTCTCGATCAGGATAGTGCATGAGTTCTATGGACTATGGCAAGTAAAAAAATTTCTAAAATAGCTTGCCTAATGGGGGAGGGGTAGGTTATCGTAGTAAAAGCGACGCGGGATAGAGCAGCCTGGTAGCTCGTCGGGCTCGAATCGCAAGGTTAACAATGAGTACCAAACTCAAAGGAGACATCGCAGAGCAAGCAGCCATCCTTCATGCAATGAAGCTTGGTTGGGGGGTTCTAAAGCCAATCGGAGACCGTCTAGCCTATGACTTAGTTTTCGACGTTGAAGGATCTCTGTTGAAAGTGCAGGTAAAAAGTTCTTGGTTTGATGAAAAAGCTAACAACTATGTTGTAGATAATCGTCGGACTAAGACAAACCGCAGAATAATGCTTAGAGAAGTTTATGACCAATCTGACTTTGATTTTGCCCTTGCCTATATTCAAAATCTTGATCTGTTTTATGTATTTCCGGTAGATGTTTTTATTAGTTATGGCAGTGAGATTCACTTGGTAGAAGCTGATAAACGTCAAAGGAAACCTCGTTCCTCTCAATATCGTGAGGCGTGGGAGTTAATCTTTAAAAGGGCTGCGCGTGAGGAAACTTGTGCGTGATAATCTCTCAAATTCGGGGAAGCCTTTAATCTGGTAATCCCGAGCCAAGCCAAAAAGCTAAAACTAGCTTGATTGGAAGGTGTAGAGACTTTATGGGAGACACCCTAACAGAAAGTTCTGAGGGTGAAGAGAAAGTCCAGACCACAAACTGAGTAGTTCAGGCAGCGAAAGCTGTAGATGGTAAGCATAACCCGAAGGTCGGTGGTTCAAATCCGCCTCCCGCCATTTAGTTAAAAGCAATGTCAACCTCATTCTGAAAATCGGATGGGGTTTTGCTTTTCTGTGGTGCTACAAAATATTTCTAGTCCCTAAAACGTCCTAGCGACTCTACACTAGATGATGGAGAGAGTTGGCGAGGGAGTTGCAGATTTTTTTCGGAGAATCTGAGGAAAGTCCGGGCTTCCAAAAGATCAAACTTGCTGGGTAACGCCCAGTGCGCGTGAGCGTGAGGATAGTGCCACAGAAAAATACCGCCTCATTAGTTAATAGTGAATCATGGATAGTTGATAATTTAAAGTTAATCACTATTCACTTGAAACTATTCCCTAATTGGGTAAGGGTGCAAAGGTGTCGGTAAGAGCGCACCAGCAGTATCGTGAGGTACTGGCTCGGTAAACCCCGGTGGGAAGCAAGGTCGGAGGGACAAGGGTTGATCTTTTTCCCGTCCCGCTTTAGAGGAACCGCTTGAGGAATTTGGTAACAAGTTTCCCAGATAGATAACGCCCCCCTTTGATGGAATGATCATTGGGAACAGAACCCGGCTTATGTCCGACTCTCTCTTTTTAAATCTTTTAAATCTCCCTAGTCCTCCTTTGCAGGGGGGAATGTGGTGTGAGTTATGACTTTAGATCCTCGTCGTCAGCAGCAACTCAGTAATTTGGTAAAGAAGTTAGGACTTTCTGAGCAAGCTTCTATTAACTGGTCATTATTGGATTTAGCTCTTACCCATCCCAGTGTCTCAACCTCGCAAAATTATCAAAAACTCGAATTTGTGGGAGATGCGGTTATTCGGTTAGCGGCGGCGGAAGTATTATTGGAAAGTTATCCTGAGGCGGCGGTGGGAGAATTTGCCTCTCTACGCTCTATGATGGTCAGCGATCGCACCTTGGCCCAATGGGCAGAGTCCTATGGATTGGATCGGTATCTATGGATTACGCCGAGTGTCTTAGGTCATAAACCTGGACGGATTAGTTTATTGGCAGATAGTTTTGAAGCCGTTTTAGGTGCGCTCTATTTAAGTACACAGAATATGAATTTAGTCAGACCCTGGTTAGATGAACATCTAAGGGCTAAGGCGATGGAAATTTGGCAAGATCCGGCTAGGCAAAATTATAAGGATGCTCTTCAGGAATGGACTCAGGCCAAGCATAAACGTTTGCCTCAGTATCGAGTTAAGGAGAATGTTCAGGGCCCATTAGAAGAAGACCGTTTTTTTGCCGAAGTATGGTTAGCAGATCAGTTGTTAGGTGAGGGGACAGGGCCTTCTAAAAAAATGGCGGAACAAACAGCGGCCAGAGTGGCTTTTTTCGCCTTTGTTCATCCTTCTTCCCCGTAGTGCAGCGATCGCTACTATCTCCTGATCAAATTTTCCCCTAAAATAAAGAAACCCTGTTACAAAACTTCAAACTTATTTCTGTAGGGTATTCTTACAATGGCCAACAGCGATCGCAAACGACGAATTTTAGACCATGTAATCCAGAGTGCCGATGGTTTAAAATTTTTGAACACTAATCTCAAGTCTACTGCCCCAGAACCAGAGACTTTGCCCCTACCCATTGTTGAACCGCCCCCGATCGCGCCACCACCCGTTTCAATTACTAAAGTGAGTAGCGAAGAACGTAAACGGCGGATTCTAAATCATGTCACCCAGAGTAGCGGTGAATTTGGTCGCTTTTCTCTTAAACCGTCAGAATCAGAGAAAAAACGAGTGTTAGAGCATATTCGTAAAAGCGTTGAGCCTTAGGCAAACCTCAGCAAGCTAAACCAGAATTTCCGCCATCCTAGACGACATTACCCAAATTAGGAATAATTGAGAATCACGGTTTTTGCTTATCTTCTTAAATTGCCAATGGCCATCGAAATTGAACGTAAATTCTTAGTAATTGGGGATTCCTGGCGTTCTCTTGCCGAAGGACAGGTTTACCGTCAGGGCTATATCCCCACCCAAGATAAAACGACGGTGCGGGTTAGAGTGGTAGGCAGTCAAGGTTACTTAACCCTTAAAGGCCAATCCACTGGTATGACCCGTGCTGAATATGAATATCCCATTCCTGTCACGGATGCAGAAACTATTCTCCAAACCCTTTGCCAGCCACCTCTGATTGAAAAAATCCGCTACCGTATTCCCTTAGAAAATGTCGTTTGGGAAGTCGATGAATTTACAGGGGAAAATCAGGGTTTAGTCTTAGCTGAAGTGGAATTAGAAGAGGAACAGCAAACCGTTAATCTACCGGATTGGATTGGGGTTGAAGTTACCCAGGATGCTCGTTACTACAACGTTAATCTGGCTCAATGTCCCTATCAACAATGGGTCTGAGCGATCGCGTTTCCCAATCTCACATCAACCAGTTATCATAAGCAGCAAACAGTACTTTTTTCTTTACCCTATGAAAGCGATCGCAGTTACCGATTTACTAGAAAATCTTAATTGGCGTTATGCCACCAAGAAATTTGATAGCACCAAGACGATTGCCGCAGAAACCTGGGCTGCCCTAGAGGACTCCCTGGTGTTAACCCCTTCCTCCTATGGACTGCAACCTTGGAAATTCTGGGTAATTACCAACGCAGAACTACGGGAACAACTCAAGCCCCTATCCTGGAATCAATCTCAGGTAACAGATTGCTCCCACTATGTCGTCTTTGCCATTAAGAAAAATCTAAGCCTTGAGCATCTTGATCACTTTGTCGCACGCACCGCCGAAGTTCGAGGAATTACCGTAGAAGCGATCGCCGGTTATCGAAATATCATGGCCAGTGATGTGATTTACGGGCCTCGAAGCTTAACCGTTAACGAATGGGCAACTCGTCAAGTTTATATTGCCCTAGGTAATTTTATGACCAGTGCGGCGATGATCGGAGTCGATACCTGTCCGATGGAAGGCATTGAAGCACCTAAATATGACAAGTTACTAGGACTGTCAGAAAAGGGCTATGCCACCGTTGTCGCCTGTGCGGCGGGTTATCGTGCCGAAGATGATAAATATGCCAATCTCGCCAAGGTCAGATTCCTCAAAGACGAAGTAATCGAAACCCTCAGTTAAGCCTTTGATCTCGGTCAGCAATAGTACGGGGCAAGGGTTAATCAACAGTGACGGCAAGCATAATGGCTCTAGGCTGTAACCTTAACTTGAGAATGGGTTTTTAGCCAATCATACCAACTGTCTAAACCGGCCCCCGTTGTTGCTGAAACCTGAAAGATTTGTATCTGGGGATTGACCTGCCGAGCATAGTCTAAACAGCGATCAAGATCAAAATTGATGTAGGGTAACAGATCAATTTTATTAAGCAGCATTACCTGGCTGGCCCGGAACATATGGGGATACTTTAACGGTTTATCTTCACCTTCTGTGACCGAAAGAATAACAACCTTGGCCGCTTCTCCTAAGTCAAAAAGAGCAGGACAAACTAAATTGCCGACATTTTCAATCATCATAATGGAGTGATGCGCCGGATTAAGGGACTGTACACCCTGTTCGATCATGGCCGCTTCCAGATGACAGCCGGTTCCCGTATTAATTTGTACCACCTCACAGCCCGTTTCTCGAATTCGTTGAGCATCGTTGGCGGTGGACTGATCCCCTTCAATGACATAAATGGGAATTTTGGATTGTAAATCTTGAATAGTGCGGACGAGCAATGTTGTTTTTCCAGAACCAGGAGAACTGACTAAGTTAAGAGCTAGGATTTGGTTTTGTTGAAAATAGTGACGATTGTGAGCCGCTAATAAATCATTTTTAGCCAAAATATTTTCTTCTAAACTGATCCTTGTCCGATGTATCTGGGCATGGTGATGGGCGGCTTCTTGGTGGTGATGATGCTCTTCGGGGCGATCGTGGCTATGGCTAATTACAGTACCATCTGGCAAGGTATGCTGATGTTCGTGAATGCTGGCTGTGGTCTGAACGGGAAAATGGGTAAGGACGGTTTCGGTTTCTTCGGAACAACCACAAGTTACACACATATTACCTCCATTAAGACTGAGAATATTTGGGTCTATAGACTTTCTTACTCTAACCTAACTCTCTGCAACCAGGCTCAACATCTTGGGCATCACGGCGATCACGCCCATCGCATTGGTCAAAAACGCCCTGTTACTATTTATCGTCTAGTGGCAAAGAGTACGATTGAGGAAAAAATTGTCGATTTACACTATCAAAAATGCGATCTAGCTGATAGTTTATTAGAAAGTACGGATGTGAGTGGCAAGGTTTTAACGGATCAATTGTTGCAATTGATTAGTGGGAATTAATGGATCGGATAATTTCGTAGGGGTTTGGTTTCCAAATCCCAATAAAAACCATATTTAATCCGTAGGGGTTTGGTTTCCAAATCCCAATAAATTTCATCTACGAATAATATGATCATAATAATTTCGTTGCCAAACCTTAACTCCTTCCATCGCTCGTTTTTGATTAATTAGCTTAGTTGTTTGATATTTAAAATAAGCAATAATTTTACCTAACCTTGTTTTCTTTTGATAAAAAAGAGAGCGTTCTTGAATGTAGTTTGTAGAATTTTGAGTGCTTATATTAGGATCAAAATGTATAATAAGACCGTGAAAATGAATTGGCATAATAACTGCCGCATCAATATCTATACCTTGAAAATGTTTTGGTAATTCGCTCCAAGTATTATTAACAATTTCTCCATATTCATTCAATTGAATAATTCCATTTGTGATATTACCGTAAGAATTCAGGTGAACAGGTTGACAAAAGAATCAGGAGCAGGAACAAGAGAAATAATGTTATTTTCGTCAACAGAAGCTAAAGCTTCGCGGAAAAATTCCAAAACAGAACGTCCCTGAGCGCGACAAGATTGAATGACAGTCAATAAGCTAGCAGTATG
>JAYKJI010000389.1:0-13183 GCA_035285405.1 Snowella sp.
CCCGTCCCTAGCTCTGCGTTGGCAACGTAATGAGTCTTAATCATGCCCTCATTGTCATATTCAATTTGTTCTAAAACGGCTGCTTTTTTCTGCTCACAATTGACTACAAATTTTGCTAACCATTCTGTTTTTCCTGTGGAATTTTTAGCTCTTCCCCAAAAGATTTTTGTCATTCCTGAACTCTTCAAGCTATCAGCGTTAATATAATAGCTACGATCAACACTTGATTTTTTGATGTCAATCCACTGATCGGCGGATACTGGCGTTGTTAACGTTAAAATTCCTATCGCTAAACTAATTTTCACTATCCCTAGAATTTTCTCCATTGTTATACCTCTCCTTGATTAAATGGATATAATTTAAATTTAGGTTTTTTCGTTACTATAAAATTAATATTATTATAGCTAAAATAATTGGGGAAATTTAATCTTCTTCGGTTAATCGCTCCAAACTAGATTCCAAATTATCTTCCTCGAAAGCAATAATGGCAGCTAAAACCTTATCAATACGAATGCCATCCATATCCACCACTTCTAAGCGTAACCCTTCCGTTTCAAAGTGATCGCCGGATTGAGGGATTTTGCCGAGACTTTCAATAATAAATCCCCCCAGGGTATGATAATTTCCCTCCTCTTCATTAGGTAAGGTTTCTTTCTCAAACAGTTCTTTAAATTCATCAATGGATAGCAAACCATCCAGTAAATAGGAGCCATCTTCCCGTTGAATAATTTGTGGTTCTTCAATTTCATCATCATTGGGAATATTGCCCACGATCGCCTCGATTAAATCATTGAGCGTCACTAAACCTTCAATCCCGCCATATTCATCCGTAATCAAAGCAATATGGGTTCCTGACTGTCGAAACATTTCTAACACATTCAGCGATCGCGTACTCTCAGCCACAAAAAGCGGCGGTTGGGCCAAGGCTTGCAAACTGAGAGCGGCTCCCGACAATTGGGTATTGAGAATATCCTTAACCCGCACAAATCCCAGACAATTATCTAAACTATCCTGGCCGACTGGAAAACGAGAATAGGGCGTTTCTAAAATTTCCCGTTGATTTTCTTCCCAAGGCGAATCCACATCTAACCAAACAATGGAAGTGCGTGGAGTCATCAACGTTTTAATGGGGCGATCGCCTAACCGAAAAACCCGTTCCACCATCTCCTGTTCTGCCTCCTCAAACATTCCGGCTTGAGTTCCCTGCTCAATCAAAACACGAATTTCTTCTTCTGTAATGGGGCTAAGTTCATTTGTGCGAACTCCCATCAGGCGCAGTAAACCATCCGTTGAAACACCCAACAATTGCACCAGAGGAGAGGTAAACTTCGCTAACCAACTCATCGAAGGGGCAACAGAGCAGGCTAACTCTTCAGGATGACTGAGGGCAATGCGTTTAGGGACTAATTCCCCGACCACGAGGGAAACGTAGGTAATCAGCGTGACCACTAAAACAATACTGAGCGCATTGCTATAGGGAGACAAAAGAGGAATAGAGACTAAAACTTCTTCCAAGCGGCGGGCCACGGTAGCTCCCCCAACGGCCCCACTGAGAATGCCAATGAGTGTAATGCCAATTTGCGCTGCCGAAAGAAAATCATTCGGAGAATTGGCTAACTTCAAGGCTAATCGCGCCTTTCTATTGCCTTGCTTGGCTAATTGTTCAAGGCGAACTTTACGAGCAGAAACGATCGCAATTTCCGATCCCGAAAAAACCCCATTAGCAATAATCAGACAGAGAATCAGGAACAGTTCTAGGGCAACAGAAGACATTCGTTGGGATGGAATGGGATAGCAAGACTAGAGACAAGCCTACCAATGGGACTCAAAAAGCAGATAGGTAGGATTTAGCAGACACGACAAAAAAATATTAATGTTTTGCTAGTCGTCTATTCAATCGTCTTGAATGAGATTATAGGAACATTCGGGGAGATTGAAAAGCCTACCCTTAGAAAGCCAAGTCAAAACCTTATCTCTACAGGAGGGAGAATAGAACCTATTGCTATACAGAAACGGATATTCTGACGAAAACTGAGTGCGATTTTAAGTTATCAATACCCCCAAGGGAATTCGAATCCCTGTCGCCTCCGTGAAAGGGAGGTGTCCTAGGCCTCTAGACGATGGGGGCATAGTTGCCCGTTGCAGGTGTTAACCTTGCTTTAGACCTTTATTAATATAGCGAGAAGCTCAAAACTTGTCAATCATTTTTGATAATTTTTTTGCAAAATGACTCAGTCCTTAACCATGTCGCCATTGACTAAACTTTTCTTTTACCTTTTCATCTAAACTATGGGCCAACAAACGACCCTGCTTATTCGGACGGGTACGATGCTGTTTTTGGCGTTGGTAAGTATTAGATTCTATCGCCTGGGCCAAATGTTTAGCGGACATCCATTCGGCTCCATACCCTAGAATCGTCAACTGTTGGGCCCGATCCGAGGTAGCCACAATCAAACGAGCTGGGATCAGGTCAGTTTTGCGAGCATAGGAAGCACAGCGTTTTTCAATATAGGTATCTGCCGTTTGCATCCAATCGGTGAAATAGACCGATAAATGGGGGCCGTGCATTTCTTGACTGCCAGGCGTTTTTTGATACTGGGAGTCAAAGACAATTTGGGTGTGGTAGCCCTGGTGAGTTGTAAAGTTAATCAGGGTTTCGATCAGTTCATCCCTGGCCATTTCTAACCCAAAGCGATCGCGGGTTAATTTGAGCGATGACCAACTACCGATAATGTTATAGCCATCTACAAGCAGTAAAGCAGCGTGAGCAGGAGTATTCATGAGTTTGGAGCAAGCGCATAGGGGAATGACGTAAAAACAGAACAATCTCCTATCGTAACAAAATTTTTACATTTTCTTATCAAGTTGTTAAGATTTTTGTCTCCCGATCTCCCTAGTCTCCCCCATCTCCCCAGCCCCTAAGCTGTCCGCACCACAACTCGACCGTAGGCATTGGTCGGTAAATATTTTTGGGCCGCCTGTTGTAAATCCTGAGCCGTTAGGGCTTGAATTGCCTGAGGATAACCTAATGCTGGTTCCAATGTTCTTAGATGGGAATAGTAATAGCCATAGAGATTGGCGCGATCGCTGGGCCGCTCATTGCCCATAATAAAACGGTTAGCCACCTGAGTCCGAATGCGAGCTAACTCATTGTCCGTAATAGAATCTAACTGGATTTTCCGAATATGTTCCAAAATAGCGGCTTCGACCCGTTCAATATTCTCCTGGGGCAACTGGGCCACAAAATAAAATAAACCCTGAACATCTTGATTCATATTACTGACATGAATACTGTCAACCCATTCCTTTTCTTCCCGTAAATCTCGAAATAAACGAGACACTTTCCCTTTACCGAGAATTACCGCTAACACATCCAGTGCATAGGTTTGGGAAAGATTTTGCAGACCTGGCACACGCCATAACATAATCAAACGAGATTGCTGAAGGGTCTCATCGACGATCTCACGACTGACAATTTCCGAAAAAGCAGGTTCCGCTACTAATTTTGGAGATGGAAAAACCTGGGAAGGCGATTTGATGGTATAGGTTTGGGAAAAACTATCGGCAACTGTTGAAATTAACTCCTGAGCCGGCAAATTTCCCACCACCACGGCGGTCATGCGAGAGGGTTGATACCATTGGGCGTGAAAATCGCGCATCTGTTGAGGCTGGAGTTGCTCAATAATGGTCGTTTCTCCTAAAACAGGACGCTGGTAGGGTAAATTCTCAAAACCAATCTTAATCGCCTCTGTAAAGATACGGCGTTGGGGGTTATCTTC
The DNA here is from genome assembly GCA_035285405.1 of Snowella sp. Classification (GTDB taxonomy): domain Bacteria; phylum Cyanobacteriota; class Cyanobacteriia; order Cyanobacteriales; family Microcystaceae; genus Woronichinia. The sequence goes on from JAYKJI010000389.1 coordinate 3,780, forward strand.
TGAGCGACGAATTTCCTCTAAAACCACTAACTTTTCCCGCTCAAAGGCTGCTGCCGCAATGCTGGGATTTAAAACAACTTCTAACTGTAGGGGGGCTAGGCTGGTAAAATCCTGCGGTGCAGTGGTGATGTAGTAATGGGTATATTCCTGACTCGTTGCCGCATTCGTCACCGCTCCCCGTTCCTCGATCGCCTTTTCAAACGCTCCACTTTCCAAACGAGGAGTCCCCTTAAATACCATATGTTCTAGGAAGTGGGCCATGCCATTGATCTCATTATTTTCCTGAATGGAACCGACCTGAAACCAAATATTCAAATTGACTGCCGCGACGGGCATCTGTTCTGCAATAATCGTTAAGCCATTGGGAAGGGTATAGATCGTGGGAGAATTAAGGGCTGGTGTGCGGAGCAGAGTGGAGGTCATGGACAAATCCTTCGTTAGGCTTACCTTCTCTATTCTAATCCTAGAGGCGGTTGGCCAAGAGCTCAGAGACGACATAATTTGTTAGCATTAGCCGTCGTATTATCCGACAAAAACTTATTTTGGCATTGCTATCGTTTTGAATAAGCAATGATTGGCGTTTTGATATCCAAGATGATGGTTAATTTTTTCCAACTGCCCGAACCCTTGCCCACCACCGAGCAATTCGATTCTCTGCTAGAAACTGCTAATTTTCGTCTTGAACGCATTATTTCCACAGGGCAAATCACGCCGCCTGGTCAGTGGTACGATCAATCGCAAGATGAATGGGTTATCTTAATTCAGGGGCAAGCCTGTTTAGCGTTTGCAGATGGTTCCCAGAAAGTCTTAAAAGTAGGGGATCATCTCTTGATTCCAGCCCATCAAAAGCATCGAGTGACCTTTACCAGTTCCGATCCCCCCTGTCTTTGGTTAGCCCTTCATGGGCAATTAACTTCATGATCCAAAAAGTCTGTACCTTGTCCATTGTCTTATTGGCCCTAACGGTCATTCCCAATCCACCGTTAGTTTCTCAAAATAGTCCTCTCACGGTGGTCAAGTTAGCGGTTAATAATCCTGATTTAGGTCTAGATGAACAACTGTGGCAAAAGGATCGCTGGGCTTTAATCCAAGCCATTGATCATAGTTTGCGTTATCTTAGTTCTCCTAGTGCCGTCCAGGCTTACCGTCGTTATCCTGTCCCTGGTTTTAGCCGCGATCGCGTTCAGCGTTCTTTGTTGCGATTTAAAACCTTGTTGAAACAGGCCCGTAATCCTCAAGAATTACAAGCGGCGGTTAAACGGGAATTTGTCTTTTATCAGTCGGTTGGCAATGATAATCGTGGTACTGTCCATTTTACCGGCTATTTTGAGCCTACCTATACGGCCAGCCGTCACCGCACCGATGAGTATCGTTATCCTCTCTACCGCAAACCGGCCAATTTTGCTACCTGGTCAAGGCCCCATCCCAGTAGAGCAGCCCTAGAAGGGAGTGATGGCTTAGGCACAAAAAGTTTAATTAAAGGAAGGGAATTGATTTGGTTCCGCGATCGCCTAGAGGCCTATTTAGTGCAAATTCAAGGAGCGGCAAAGATTCGTTTAACCAATGGCAAAAGCATTTCAGTCGCCTTTGATGGTAATACAGACTACCCTTATACGAGTATCGGCAAAGAATTAGTGAAGGAAGGCATTTTTCAGCCAGGTGAGTTAACCCTACCGATTCTGATTGACTATTTAAAAAAACATCCCGAAGCTCTAGATCGGTATCTTCCTCGCAATAATCGTTTTATTTTCTTTCGAGAAACGTCAGCCACCGCAAAAGCCAAGGGGAGTTTAGGGCAACCTGTCACCCCCGAACGTTCGATCGCAACGGACAAGTCTTTAATGCCACCAGGAGCTTTGGCCCTGTTATTCGCTCCAATTCCTAATACTAATCTACAGAAAGAAAGCGTTAGTCGTTATGTGTTAGATCAGGATACCGGCAGTGCAATTAAGGGGGCGGGTCGAGTGGATATTTTCATGGGAACGGGTAATTTAGCCGGCGATCGCGCTGGGTTAATGAGTGATGACGGACAATTATATTATTTATTATTGAAATAATCGCATGAAATACTCTTGTCTCTATCTCAACCTTGATATTCGTCAGCCCGATGAAGATTTCTAAGAAGTTCTATTTTCTATCGGACTGCGATGAGCATTGGAAGCCAGTATTGGATCAGATTTTTTTTCCGTGACTTCTCTCACTGCCTCTACAAATTGGGCGACTCGAATGGGATCGATCGGTTCACTCAGCTTGCCATTCCGTTTGAGGGAACTGGCCACAATCACCCCATCCGCGGCCTGCATTAATTGACCCACATTATCCCAATCAGCCCCGCTACCGATAAACACGGGTGTATTTTTGGCAGCATCTTTTGCTAACTCTAAATCTTCTTGACTAGGGGGACTACCCGTTGCCCAACCAGAAAGAATAACGCCATCGGCTAAACCCCGTTCAATGGTGTCCTGGACTGCGGTGGTTAAATTGGGGGTTCCCAGGGGACGGGCGTGCTTAACCAAGACATCGGCTAAGATCGCCACATCTGCTCCCAGTTCCCGACGAAAACGCAACAATTCCTGGGCATTCCCTTCAATCAGTCCTTGATCCGTGGCCATGATGCCGGTGAGTACATTTACTCGAATAAACTGGGCATTGACGCAGGCGGCGATCGCCATTGCACTGGTTGCATCATTTCTTAAAAGATTCAGCCCCACAGGAACCACGACCAGATTCATCAGACGATCTACAATCAAGGTCATGGCACTAACAACCGCCGGATTGACCTGATCCTTGGCAAAGGGAGCATCAAAAAAATTCTCGACAATAATACCATCGACTCCCCCAGCCGCTAAGGCAGTGGCTTCCTGTTCCGCTCGTTCGATCACTGCTTTGAGACTCCCTCCCCAACGGGCGGAGGTGGGTAAAGGCAACAGATGAACGACTCCGATAATCGGGTTGCGGGTCTGAAAGGTTTGAATTAAATCCACTGCACTGAGTCCTAAGGCACCCCTGATGGGTCATCCTATATTTTTGAGAGCCAACTACAAATTTTACCTTAATGAGGAAACCCTGGGCAGAGCGATTAAGATGATCACCGTTAATCCTTTCATTGCTAACTCAACGGGGGATTTACTCGGTTAACCGAAAGTTATGATGGCATTAAAAAGCGATCGCGCCTTATTCATGTGTGAAACTTTAGGTCTAAAACTGCGATCGCCTTAGTGTTGGTTTTGCAAATTGTTTAGTAAATTACAAGGGATTGAGAGCAGAAGGGCGACGATTAATGACTTGATCGATCAGTCCGTATTCCTTGGCATCGACCGCCGACATGAAGAAATCTCGTTCCGTATCTTCCATGATGCGCTCTAAGGGTTGCCCTGTATGGTTGGCCAAATGTTGGTTCAGCAGACCTTTGAGATAGAGAATCTCTTTGGCTTGAATTTCAATATCGGTAGCTTGACCCTGGGCTCCTCCCAAGGGTTGGTGGATCATAATACGCGAGTTGGGTAGGCTCATTCGCTTACCTTTGGCCCCAGCACTCAATAAGAACGCGCCCATACTAGCAGCCAGACCGATACAAATGGTGGAAACATCAGGGCGAATTTGGTTCATGGTATCAAAAATACCTAAACCCGCCGAAACGGAGCCGCCAGGGGAATTGATGTAGAGATAAATATCCTTTTCGGGGTCTTCAGCTTCCAGAAATAAGAGTTGGGCGACAACTAGGTTGGCATTTTCATCCCGTACTTCCTGTCCGAGAAAGACAATCCGTTCACGCAGCAGACGGGAATAGATATCAAAGGCACGTTCGCCACGGCCAGACGTTTCGATAACGGTAGGGATCATGGATGGTTTATCTTCATCGAATCAGGTTTGTCTTGATTGTGCCACATTCCAGGGTTTCCTTGCTATGGTAAGGGCTTGTTATACTGGGGAAATTAATACTTTTGCCTTATCATCATTGGTGCTGTATTTACAAGTTCTTGTTTTTCTGCTCTGTCTTGCTGCCCTTGGGTATTATGGTTTTTCGCTCTACGCGACGATCGCTTTTTTCAGATCCCAACCTAATGAGCTAACAGAGATTTTTACTCCGCCAGTAACTATCCTTAAACCGTTGTGTGGCTTAGATTGGGAGAGTTACGATTGTTTAGCATCCTTTTGTCAGCAAGATTATCCAGAATATCAACTGATCTTTACCCTCCAAGATCCCCAAGATCCCAGTTTGGCCATTGTGGAAAAGTTACAACAAGATTTTCCTGCGCTAAATATTGAATTTGTGATCAGCGATCACCATTTAGGGATTAATCCTAAGATCAATAATTTAGCCAATGGTTTCAATCTAGCTCGCTACGATCTTTTCGTGATTTCAGACAGTGACATTCAGGTAAAAAACGACTATCTCAAGGCGATTATACAACCATTTAAAGAAGCAGAGGTTGGTGTTGTCACCTGTTTATATAATTCCGTGACCGAGGGCTGGTTAGCAGGGTTTGAGGCATTGGATATTGCTACTCAATTTTTACCCAAGGTGATGACGGCACGCCAGTTAGAAGGAATGAACTTTGCCCTGGGTTCTACCATTGCCATTCGTCGGGAAACCCTAGACAAAATTGGTGGATTGGTCGAGATTGTTAACCACTTAGCTGATGATTATCAATTAGGTTATCTTGCTAACGCCCAGGGTTATCAGGTGATTTTATCTCGTTATATTGTGGAGCACCATCTAGGAAATGTAACGCTGGAAAATATGATCAGTCGTCAAGCCCGTTGGCAAAAATGTATCCGCGTTGAGCGTTTTTGGGGTTATGTTGGTCTGATTTTTACCCAGGGAACGGTTTTGAGTAGCCTTTTTTTGGCTTTAACTCAAGCTTCAGTTTGGGGCTGGATTGTTTTTGGAATCCTTTGGTTGGCCCGTTATCTAACGGCTTATTGGATCGCGATCACCCTTTTTCAAGATCCCACTGCAAAGCAATTTTGGTTATGGACACCCCTACGGGATTGTCTGACTTTTGGTATTTGGTGTTATAGTTTCATCGGCGATCGCGTGACCTGGCGAGGTAAAACCTATCAATTATTATCCAATGGTCAACTCAGTCAATTATAAATCACCTCTATTTTGAAAACTGAAAAAAAATCTCTCTTTTTAAGGGGAATTTAGGAAATGAACTTAGGTCACTTTAAAAAACAAGTTTCGATTTAAACTGGATATATTAAAAAGATTTTCTTAAAATTTAATGGTGACTCCCAATGGTAACAATCGCGCCTAAAATTATTACCTTAGAATCTTTTTTAACCCTGCCTGAAACTGAACCTGCTTCAGAATATAGTCAGGGAACTATCACTCAAAAACCCATGCCAAAAGCAAAACATAGCCGTATTCAAAGCTATTTAGTGCAAACTATTAATCAAACAGTCGAAACGCCTAAAATTGCTTTAGCATTTACCGAGTTACGATGTACCTTTGTAGGCCGTTCCCTCGTTCCTGATATTACAGTAATGCGTTGGGAGAATTTACCGAGAGATGAAACTGGAGAAATTTCCGATCAATTTAATCGCTGTCCTGACTGGATCATTGAAATTTTGTCACCTGAACAGTCCACTACCTTAGTCATGGAAAAGATTATTTTTTCTCTACAACAGGGAACGGAACTCGGATGGCTCATCGATCCATTTGCTAAATCCGTCACTGTTTTTCAGACAGGATTACCCAAGATTTATTTTGTGCAGGCAGACAAGCCAGAAATACTTACCGTTTTGTCAGGATTAGAAAATTTACAGTTATCGGTCAATGATATTTTTGCTTGTCTAAAAGTTTAAGTAAGCAATCATTTTTGATAATTTAAGCACGAAGTTCTGTAATTCAGGAGTTAATTGAAAATGGTTCAAGTTTTACAAGCTAAAGAAGTTACCCTCAGAGATTTAATCAATCATTTTGAGTTACAGTTTATTGAAGATGAGCAGTTTTTTGGAGAATGGCAAGAAAACCTAGAAGCAATTTCTGAGCAAGAAAAAGAGTTATTAGATAAAATCAAAACGGGTTATTTTAATTTATTGAATTATCCTCCTTTTTTAGAAACTTCGGTGAGGATGACGGTTTTAGATCCATTATTATTTATTGGTAATTTTTATCTATCTCCCTTTCACATTAAAGCAGAAGAGTCCGTTGAAATTATTACAGAAGATCAAGATATAATCATTAAGGGAAGGTTAGATACTTTAATTCTAAAAGAGCAATTATGGGTAATGATTATTGAATCAAAACGAGTTATTTATTCCGTTGAAGCGGGTTTAGCGCAATTATTAGCTTACTTGATGGCTAATCCTCATCAAAACCAATCTAATTATGGAATGTTGACCAATGGTTCAGAATTTTTATTTGTGAAATTATTATGGGACAATAAACCCTTATATGGAACATCCCGTTTATTTTCAATGAGAAATTCAGGTGATTTATATGAAGTCCTAAAAATTCTTAAATATCTCTGTCAACTCATTTAAATTCAAAGATATTGGTATCTAGTCTTAGGGCTATCCATCATTCGACCTGAAGTATTACGTTCCTATTTCTTTTTATGTTATAGTTTGCTCTGATAAGGATCGCATCAATTATTAACCCTATGGCAACCACCACGACTCCGACAAAACGACGTTCAATTTGGCAACTAGCCTGGGAAAGTTTACAAACTGGCGGCCCTTCCATGTGTCAATTTGCCGTTACCAGTGCTTGTAATGCCCGTTGTGGGTTCTGTAATTTTGCTGTGGATAAAATGCCCAAGGAACAACAGCGTTTTGTCACCTTAGAGCAAGCCAAAGAAGCGGCTGAAATTCTTTATAAAAATGGTATTTATTTCATGATTTATGTCGGGGGTGAACCGTTACTCCATCCCCAAATTGATGAAATGATTCGTCATGCAGCGAGTATTGGCATGGCTCCCATGATTGTCACTAATGCGGGTTTATTAACCGTCGATCGCGTCAGAAAATTGGCCGATGCGGGGGTAGTTAGTGTGATTATTTCCATTGATGCGGCAGAAGTGGGCAAACATGAAGATAATCGCGGCTTAAAAGGTGTCTGCGATCGCATTCGAGTCGCTAATCAAGAATTTAAAAAATATAACATTGGTACAACGGCTTCCGTGACCATGAGTCGCTTAGTGGATGACTATCAGGCATTACCTGACTTTTTAAAATCCCTGGGCTTTGATAGTGTTACTTTTTCCTATCCTTTAACCACTTTGGCTTCTTCCTATTTGGGCTATGCCGAGTCAAATTTAGTAGATTATACCCCTGAAGAATTAGACCAACGCTTTGAAGCTGTTAAAGCCTTAAAAAAAGATTTTCATGTGGTTAATCCGACATCTTCCATTGAAGATATGCAGCGTCATTTAAAGGGAGAACCAGAGAAATTTGGTTGTTTAGGGGGCTGGAAATTTTTCTATTTGGATTGGGAATTAAATCTTTTCCGTTGTCATAATTGGGCAAAACCCTTATGCCATGTCACCGAGTTTGATGGTTCCCAACGGGTGCGCGACAATTGTACGGCTTGCATGATGGATTGTTATCGTGATTCTAGTGTGATGCAGCATATTGCAGTTTCCATCAGTGATGGTTTTAAGTCTTTACAAGCAGGGAAAATTAATCAGGCTTTTCAGCATTGGTTTAATGAAAAAAACTGGCTTTCTTTACAATCGGTGATTGAAGAAGCAAAATGGCTGCCTCGTCTCTAAAATGACTGGTTTGTGAATCATTTTGACTCTAGCTTGCTAAACAAAAAAATCAGGAGGATGATTCCCCCTGAAGAAAACTTTTAAAGCGTTGGATCTGTCCCTAACCAAATTGTTCTTCGACTTCCAAATCAAATAACATCTTTAATGATTGCAAACATTGCTTACGAGCTTCAATATCTTGTTGGGCACGAAGTTGTACCATCGGCTCATGGAGGATTTTGTTAACAATGCCCCTGGTCAATGCCTCAATCACTTCTTGGTGTTTTTCTGCAAATTCTGTGCCAAGGCGCGAAAGGGCTTTTTCGAGTTCCTGTTCCCGAATGTCCTCTACCTTATTCCGCAAAGAACTAATCGTTGGAACCGTATCCAGCGATCGCCACCAGAGTTCAAAGGCTTCTACTTCTTCTTCTAATAATCCCTCTGCTTCCTGGGCCATTTTGCGACGGCTGGCCTGATTTTGCGCCACCACTGCCTTCAAGTCATCCACATTGTAGGCCACAATATTTTCCATGCCGTGAACGTCAGAATCCACATTACGGGGAACTGAAATATCCACTAACATGACCGATTGACTAATACAAGTACTTAAGTTAGTGCGATTGAGGATCGGCTCGGTGGCTCCTGTGCTGGTAAAAACAATGTCAGAGCATCCGACCACGTTTAACATCTCCGTCAGGGCCAATAACTTGAGATTTGCCTGGGGAAATTGGGCTGCCAACTCTTCAGAACGACGATTAGAACGATTAACAATGGTGATATCTGTCGCACCTTTCGCCAAAAGGTGTTTTACCAATAGACAGGACATTTTTCCCGCCCCAATAATGGCAACTCTTTGAGCAGTTAAATCGACTTTGGTATGCACTAACTCAACGGCGGCAGAACTGATGGAAACGGCTCCTGTGCCAATGCTGGTTTCTGTGCGAACTCGTCGTCCGGCGGTAATGGCCTGTTTAAAGAGCCGATCTAAAAGACGACCGACGGCCTGATATTTCTGGCCAAGTTTATGGGTATTGCGAACCTGGGCTAAGATCTGTCCTTCTCCCAGGACTAAACTTTCCAGTCCTGCCGAGACTCTGAGAAGATGGCGAACTGCATCCTGATGCAAGAGGGTAAATAAATAACGACGCAGTTGGGTCAGGGGAATATGGCCAATCTCTGACAAGAATTGAGTAATCTCAATCACCCCTTTTTCTGTTTCCGTCACTACTGCATAAATTTCTAGACGGTTACAGGTGCTAATAATGGCAACCTCTTGAATGTGGGGATAGCCGCGCAGATGGGTGAGGGCTTCTTGGAGTTTGGCTTCTTGAATACTGAGCTTTTCACGAATTTCTACGGGGGCTGTTTTATGGCTCAGTCCCACAACGGCAATATTCATGGGTTCTCCTAAAGGATTCTTATCGTCGGGATATAACGACAGGGTAAAAAAATTTTCTCTAATCTTTGCAATTTAGTCTGAATCGGGCTTGAGGACAAGAGCATTGCCCCCTGATCTATATGAAATTTTGTTAAGTAGTCTGAATTAGGTTAACAACAAGACCGCTTCCCAGAAGAATTCATTGTTGACTAGCACTGGTGGTCTAGTGATTCGGTTTAAGGTGTCAGGGTTTTCCCTTGATTTATGTACTAAGTTAGCAATAGACCTGTTGGGAAATAAAAGAGAAACAGAAAGTTTGCACA
>JAYKJI010000390.1:0-21180 GCA_035285405.1 Snowella sp.
CTTTTTCAGTTTATACTTCCCTAACCCACATTTCTTTCGTTTTTTGACTTTTTCAGCAAGCCCTAATTATTAAGGTCGCGGGAGGGCTTTCCGAGACTCGAAACGGACACAGAGGACGGCGTAAATCTAGCTTGCTAGTTGCTTCCGATGAAGTGTCAACCCGCCTATTACCCATTCAGTTAAATCTATTTGGGTAGATAGGAATCACCTTCGCTTCAGCGCGGTGAGGATGTCAACTAAGGGCGATCGCGATCAAATTGGCTAACATGGCTAACCGTTGAGCATCTAAACTATCCCAAGACCGAGGCGATTGACTATGAACAGCTAAAAGTCCCACCACCTGACCATTTTTTAATAAAGGTGCATTGATTAAGGCTTGACAATTGAGATGATTCAAGATCGCCATTTCCGCAGTTGCCAAGGGACTGGTGGCTAAATGATCTAAACGAAGTATTTGCCCCGTTAAATAATAGTTTTCGTAGGAACTTAAAAACGCTAAATCTGCAAAAGCCAGATTGCGAGCCGAAGCTATCATCGGAACTACCACTTCCAGAAACAAGGACTGATCGGGATAGCTCAAAACAATCCGTGAACTTTGCAGAATCGTTTGTAAATAGTTAAGGGTCGATTGTAATAGGGGAAATAAGGCACGAGCTTGGCTGAACTGCTGAAGGGTATCTTGAAAAAGCGTTTCCCAAATTTGCTGTTTGCGAAGTTGTTCCTGAGCTTCCTTGGCCGTATCTAGGGCCCGTTGGGATTGCAGTAGTCGCCGTACTCGTTGAGATAGAACACCCCAGTGAATGGGTTTAGTAATATAGTCCGTTGCCCCTGCCGCAAAAGCCTGATCTACCGACTCCTGATCATCGAGAAAGGTAATCATCAGAATGGGAGTAGTCGTACCACGCGAGAAACCTTGCAGTTTTTGACAACAGGTGAAGCCATCCATTTCTGGCATCATGGCATCTAATAACACAATATCAGGCTGTAAACGCTCAAATTTAGCCAAGGCCTCCTGGCCATTGGTGGCATCATCGGTGCGATAACCTTCTCCCTGCATGGCTAACCGGAGTAGTGTCCGCAACGAATTATCATCATCAACAATCAGAATTAAAGGGGCTGGGGATGAAGACGTGATCGAATCAACCATGGGTACATTCACTTTGCAACGCTATTTTTACTTTCTCATACTCTGTCACCAAGCCTTGTCCCTGCTCTTTTGCCAGACTTAAATCCTCAGCACGGGCGAGATTTTCCAAGACTTTACACTGTTTGGCAAAGTTAACGGCTCCGAGATTAGCACTACTTGATCCCAGAGAATGGGTGGACTGTCTCAGTTGATTCGCATCCATGGCGGTAATCGCTTTTTGAATTTTGTCTAAGAGGAGAGGGGCCGTGTTTAAATAATCTTGGATAATGCCCTGAAGAATCATCTGCCCTTGAGAACCTCCCAGTTTACGAATGGAATCTAGAACTTTAGCATCAATGAGCTTTTCCGTCTCTGCCGTGGGAGGAGTGATAGGCATAGAGGTTGGTGGTGGGGCCGAAACCCTGACCGATGGCTTTTCAGTGCCTAATCCTAGTTGCTGCGTTGCCTGACTGAGGGCATCTTCTAATTCCTTGATCCGAATCGGCTTACTAATGTAGTCATTCATGCCGTTTTCTAAACACCGTTCGCGATCGCCGAGCATAGAATAGGCCGTTACAGCGATAATCCAGGGGCGTTGAGGGTGAGGATACTTCGTGCGAATAGCTTGGGTGGCCGTTAAACCGTCCATTTCCGGCATTTCCACATCCATTAAAATGAGATCGTAATCAGCTTGTTCTAGGGCATCTAAAACTTCCTCGCCATTACTGACCACATCAGCCCGATAACCTAATTTTTTGAGCAACAGTAGAGCCACTTGCTGATTAATAGTATTGTCCTCGGCCAGCAAAATCCGAATCGGCACAGAAGTCTGATAGTGACTGGGACTACCGGTATTCGATTCCCGACGGACTGGCTCTAGCGGGGGAAGAGGTGAGGCATCGGTCTTATTAAAGATTTGGATAAAAATTTGATAGAGTTGGTGTGCTCTAATCGGATTCTGTAACCAAGCAGCAAATTGCACCGAGGTCTGGGCACGTTGCTCTGTAGGAGATAGATAAACACCCGTTAACATAATGAGCGGTAAGTCTCGTTGGGTCGGTAAAGCGCGAATCGCCTCTGCCAAACTAATACCATCCATCTCTGGCATTTTCAGATCTAAGATGGCGGCATCAAAATGTTCTTCAGCTTCTAAACACTGTAAAGCCTCTAGAGGGGATAAGCTCACCTGGGGAATTAAGCCCCATTTTTCCAAAAGAGCCTGTAAAAATTGACAATTATTAAAACTATCATCCACGATTAAAACTTTCCGCCTTTCTAGGGAAGGAATTTCTAAGGGATGGTCAACGCCCTGCTCTGGAATCACTGCTTGTACCTTGGCAGTAAAGTAAAAAGTTGTTCCAGTTGTGTTGTCGCCTTGACCTGTTTGCCAATCGTCAGGAACATTGCCCGTTGCGCCTCCTTGACTCTCAACCCAAATTCCGCCCCCCATCATTTCCGTCAAGCGAGCACAGATGGCTAAACCTAAACCAGTACCACCATAGCGACGAGTAATGGAAGTGTTGACTTGACTGAACGCTTTAAAGAGAAAATCTTGTTGGGGTTTAGAAATCCCAATGCCTGTATCTTGAACTGAAAAACGGAGATTATAGACATTATTCTCCACCAGGGCAGGTGTAGCCACTTCAACAGCAACCGTAATAGTGCCCTGCTCCGTAAATTTGACAGCATTACTCAGAAGGTTGACTAACACTTGTCGTAAGCGGGTGACATCGCCAATGACGGACTGGGGAACAGCCGGATCAAAACGATAGACCAATTCCAATTTTTTAGCACTGGCCCTGGGAATGACTAAATCTAAGGCCTCTTCAATACATTGGGTCAGTTCAAAGGGATGTTCTTCCAGTTCCAGTTTGCCCGATTCAATTTTGGAAAAGTCGAGAATGTCATTAATCAGAGTCAGGAGGTTTTCACCACTATTGCGAATAATCTCTGTATAGTACTGTTGCTGAGAACTGAGAGGAGTATCTAATAATAGGCCGGTCATGCCAATAATGGCATTCATGGGAGTCCGAATTTCATGGCTCATGGTGGCCAGGAATTCACTTTTGGCTTGATTGGCCGTTTCTGCGGCATGGGTGGCTAGGGATAATTCTTCATTTTGTTCGGCTAACTGTCGGCGAATTTTGCGTTCCTGTTCTAGGGATTTCGCCTGGGCTAGGGCAATACCCACCTGGGCTGCCACGGCTTCGAGTAATTCTACTTCATCCTCATGCCAATGACGAGGCTGGGTACAGTGGTGTAACACAACAATACCATTGGGTTTGCCTTGATAGGAGGTTCGCACTGCGATGAGGGATTTGACTCCCAGTTGATGATACAGCGATCGCTCGGATTCCAGTAGTTCGTCGGTGTCGATATTTTCAGAAATGACAGCTTGGTCTTGGGTTAAAATCTTTTTCAGATGGGCACTATCCATCAAAGGGACATCCATTTTCAGCATCGAATCCACCCCTGCTGTCAAATACTCAGCCACACACATTAGGGGAGAGACGGACTGCTCCAGATAGGTAAGGATCACACAACGATTCACCTCGAAGGTTGCCCCAATTTGATTAACGGTTGTCTGAAAAATTTGCTGACTATCTAGACTGCCCCGAATTTCCTCGGTGATTTTTTTAAGTAAAACTGTCCACCGTAGTTTTTGCTCCAACATTTGCTCGGCCTGTTTACGAGGTGTAATATCTCGATAGAGCCATAAATAGCCAAAAGATTCATTGTCCATCTCAATGGGAACGTAGTCTCTCTCTAGGATTCGGCCATCTCGTAAATGAATTTCTTCGTTGATGACCAGATGGGAGGGATGAACTAGATGATCTGAACGTGGGTCAAATTCATTCGGTTTTACCAGCAGGGTTTTAATTCGCAAAGTCAAGAGGGAGAAATCAACTCCGATCAAGCTTTCTACTTTAGTTTGAATGCCAAAGATACGGCAGAATTCTTGATTCGCTAAAACAATTTGGCCGACTTCATTTTCCACCAGAATGCCAGACCGTAAGTTGTGAATGAGGGCCGTAAGACGAGTGGTGGTGGTACGGAGCACATGCTCTGCTTCTCGGATTTCTCTTTCCGCCGCCTGCTGCTCTAAAAGGGCCTGCTCTAGGCGATCGCGGGTATGTTTTAATTCCAGATGGGTTTTAACCCTGGCTAACAGTTCAGGTGGATTAAAGGGTTTCGTGACATAATCCACAGCCCCCTGTTCAAAGGCCTGGAGAAGGTGCATCTGCTCACTACTAGCAGTCAAGAAAATAATGGGAATATCACGGGTTTCAGGATTTTCCTTGAGTTTGGCACAGACTTCTAGACCATCCATGTCCGGCATCATCAGATCCAAGAGGATCAAATCAGGATGGGCTAAATTGACTCGATCTAGGACATCCCGTCCAGAGGTAACAAAAGTCGTCGCATAGCCAATCGCCTCTAATAATTCGGTAATTAGATGAATATTGGCGCGAATATCGTCAACAACCAAAACGAGAAATTTCTCTGGGGTGAAAGGTTCCATGGTTTGAATACCAAAGCTTAGGGGCCAGCAAAAACCGCAGATTCAATATCTTGACGACTGAGGGAATACTTGAAACTTCGTGTTACTTCCGGTTGGGCTGTCTGGGAAAAGTAATGAACGATCAATTCTTCCACTTCCAGACAAATTTCTCCTTGCCAGGCGGGATATTGAATTTTCCAACAGTGAAGATTTTGACGATCCTGCTCACAGCCGAGTTCGGTTAACCAAGCTTCGATCGCTGGCAAGGGGTGGTTATAGAGGGGAGTATCCGAAGAGGGTAAAGACATAGGCAAAAGCTGGAATCGTCAAGGTTAAATATTTATATTTTGGGGAGCAAATATTTTAGAAAGAGAATAATTTAACTTCTATTATTCAGGATCTCTGTTCAAATTGAGTTTCTTTTCTTCCCCAGTCTTCTCGGTGAATGGTGCTGTTCAATAACTTAGACCCAAACTTGCCGTCAGTCCGAGAGCATCTCCCCTAAGCCAAGCCACTAGCAGGGCCAGTCCTAAACAGCCCATTAAGGTCAGTCCCAACAGACAAAGGGCAAAAATTTCTCCCGCCGATAGGGGGCGATCATTGGGGTCAAGATAGGCGGAACGAGACCAGCCCTGATCATCCGTATCCATCGCCGATGGTTCTAGGGGAACTTGAATCACATGAAGATGGGAATAGCCAATTTTGAGATCGTACAGCGATCGCCGTTCAGGATGACTGAGAATGGCATAGGCTTCATTTAATCGCTGAAATTTAAAGGTGGCCACTTCCGCCGCCAACACAGTGGTATCAGGGTGATAACGTTTACTCAGTTCCCGATAGGCACGGCGAATTTCAATGGCTGAGGCAGACGGATGCAGCCCTAAAATAGCATAATGACTATTGAGCAGTCGGGTTTGGGGTGGCAATTGCCGGGTTGCTGACTGACGAGTGTTCTGTTCCTGTTCCACAAAAGTCCTGCGTCCTAACCATTGTTTGGCCTATTTTAGCTAAATTTCCTGGATAAAATTCACGATCAAAGAAACGCAATATTAGAGGCTCCGTATCATTGCTGAGGAATCTTGCATCTTTTTCAATCAATCCTATAATCAAAACGTTATCTGTGATATTTCTTCCCCTATGAATTTCTTTAGAATCTGGGCGATCGCCGCTAATGGTTTTCGAGAAGTGATCCGCGATCGCATTTTGTATGTGATTGGTTTCTTTGCGATCCTGATGGCTCTGGCTCTGAGACTCTTGCCCGAAATTTCCGTTGGTGCAGACGGTAAAATCTTTCTGGATCTGGGTTTAGCTGCTACCTCTCTATTAGGTGCGATCGTTGCTATTTTTGTCGGCACAGGTTTAATCAATAAGGAAATTGAAAAACGCACAGTTCTAGTACTGATTCCCAAGCCGATTAGTCGGACAGAATTTATCGTCGGTAAGCATTTAGGGTTATCAGCCGTTCTGGTCGTGATGATTGGAGCCATGACTATCATCTATTTACTGATGTTACTCTGGGCCAAAATCCCCTTCTCGTTAACGAGTATTCTCATTTCCCAGGCATTTTTGCTGTTGGAATTGGCGGTCTTAACGGCGGTGGCCATTCTCTTTGGTGTTTTTACCAGTTCAATTTTGGCTACTCTCTTTAGTTTTGGTGTTTATTTTATGGGTCACATTAGTCGAGATCTACTTAAACTCGGTGCCATTACCAAGAATGCCAATATTGAAACCTTAACGCGATCGCTATACTTGGTCTTACCGAATCTAGAGCGGTTTAACTTAAAAAATGATGCGGTTTATGGTCTTCTGCCTTCGACGACAGAATTGCTGAGTAGTGCTCTCTATGGCTTTTTATATATTGTCTTATTGCTAACCTGCGCCAATCTCATTTTTGCTCGACGACAATTTTAAGCGCGAAGGTGTTTAAAAATCGCTGAGGAAAACTCTGAGGAGATAACGGTGAAATTATACGGCATTTGTATAAACTATAGGGGGTCTTCATCCGATGCTTCTATAGCAAGTGCTTCCATCAAAGGCTTCAGATCGAGATACATTGTACGATATGGATTGATAGGTGGTAGAGACTCTGTCGGATCAGCAAACTCAAAACCCAGCTTTTCATAGAAGCCAGATGCATCATAAGCTGGCTCAACCTCGAAATCGTAAAGTGCATCTACAGTGATAAATCTTACTCCAATGATAGGCACTACCTCGGTAATCACATAGTCGATTGCCCACTCCATCAATCTTATTCCAAGTCCCTTTGTGCGGCGATCAACGGCAAGCAGACCAATCTTGACAGCTGGGAAAGTTCGATATTTCACACCTTCTTGACTCAGTAGAGCATCTTCAACCTCTAACTTATCCGCTAGAAGCGTGATGTAACCCGCTAGTGCATTCTCAACCCTTGCAATCCAGCATTGGCAAAGGTGTGCATCTGTTTCCCTTTGAATTCGTCCCTGTTTCCAATAGGTGACAAACTCTCCCCTGACACAGCGAAACCCCTGACCAAGTTGTCGGATCTCAGGGGTTAGCAATTCAATATTGATTTGGGAAAAATCAACTCCATCGAACTTACCAGAACTAGTCATGCTTCTGTTCTTTTCGACGACGAGCAGCAATACGTTTTGCAAGAGCAAGCATCCGATCATTGACAACTGTCTTACCAGAGTCGATCGCTTCCAGTAGCTCTTTAGCAGCAGTACCTGAAACAGGCTTAGATTGGGTATGGAGGGGATATTTCATAGCAAGATGTTAGTCTCTACACATTCATCATATCAATTAGTAAAGACTAGCTTGGATTTGAAATAGCTAAAAGTCTTGATTTCACGTGGTCTTGAAAGGCATTAAGTCCGCCTCGTGATTCCCAATACCCCTTGAACGTGGGTAATTCTTCTAATTCCATGATATGACCATGTTGGTAGCGAAGTACTTCTGGATAACCAAATATTACATCTGCTTTGGCTGCAATAGGCGGGTTACTGCAATCAATCGCCCACAGCACTTCAACAATGCGGTAGATATTGTAATCACCTTGCCAGTCTTCACGTTCAGCTTGACAATTTAGAACTTTGACCAGATGCGTCACATATCCATGTTGCCGAAGCAGAATTAAGTCATCTCTGTCAGGTTTCCCAGCATTTTTTAAATTGTCTCTCCAAGCTAACCTGAATGGCTTATGAACCTTGAATTCAGAATAAGCCCAGCTACAATCGGTAGGACGTGGACGTACATTTTTTGTCCACTTAAGATTTTGTAAATTCATTATTTTTTACCGAGCGAACTCTTGTAGTATAACGCCTAACTAGCCCAGGTTTTCAATAACCATCCCAGCACTATTCCTAATCCTCCAAAGCGAAGGATTTGCCAAAAAAGATCTCCCAAAATCCCCTGGCGAAGCCCCTGCCAAAAAAGTTCTTGTAACTGGCTGTCGCTTAATAAATGACTTTCCATCGTTACCGTCAGGGCCTTTAACTGTTCATCCAAACGATAGAGTTCTTGTTCTAGTTCAGGCAGTTGGGTTTCTTGCCAACGGCTCTCCATTTCCTGACGATGTTGCTGTAGAGAGTCATATTCTGTTTGGGTCGTCTGGAGCATTGTCTGCCGTTCCCTCAGGGCTAACAGCGATCGCTCTAACTGGTCAAGAGACTGCTCAAATTCTTGCTCTCTAGAATCGGGATGTTCGATAACGCTATCCTCCACCATTTCACCGCATCAACATCGAAGACTGTCTTAGTTTAACAAGGCCTTTCAAACGAGAGCTAGTCTGTTTCAGGGCAATTCTACCGATGCTGGTTTAGCGATATGGGGTAAGCCCCAACCTAACTTTTCGCGTAAAATTCGGAAAAATTCAGGGGATTGCAGACGAATAAAGCGGGCCGCATAGGGTGATTTTTCCAGATGTACCCGATCCTCTGGCAGAACATAACAACCTCCGTTGCCATCCACCACCATCACCATACGATTGGGAGTCGCGGGAAAAATATTAACCGGTTCCGCATCAGAGAAAACTAAGGCTCTAGAGGCCAACGAATGGGGACAGATGGGAGCCAATTGCAAAACAGGTACATCGGGAGTAACTACCGGGCCGCCTGCACTCAGAGAATAGGCCGTTGAGCCAGTGGGTGTGGAAATAATGATGCCATCCGCCGCAATATCAACGGGGGCGTGCTGACCAATTTGAATCTCAAAATGGCACATACTGGTCAGGGGTTCTCGATGTAAAACCATTTCATTGAGGGAAAGGGCTTCCCACAGTAAGGTTTCCTCTCGAAATAAGCGCACCGTCAGCATAGAACGGCTTTCAATTTGGTAGTTACCGGTTAGTAACTGATCAATGGCTTCCGTGAGTTGATTCAGATAAATTTCGGTTAAAAAGCCCATGTGACCAGTATTAATGGTCAAGAGGGGAACACCAATGGGAGCTAATTGGCGAAAAGCAGATAAAACAGTACCGTCTCCCCCTAGAACGATGCCAAAGTCCAAATCACGGTCAAAATTGGACGGCGTTAACAGTTCAATACGGGTATGACAAATGGGACGATCCGGCTGAGAATAGCCCAGTAGTCCACCACTACCCGTTTCTAAGATGACTTCACAATCTGCCCGCTTTAATATTCCCTGCAAGTCTTGAGCGACTTTACAAGCGATCGGTTTTTCATCATTGTAAATAATGCCTACTTTTGGCACAGCAGCTTAAATCCTAATAGAGGGTGAACAACCAAAGGCCGTCTGGATCAACTAGACAAAGAAACCCTTTTTCTTTTTACCAGATTTTTGGGTCTTGTTCTGCTCATAATCAAGTTCTTTCAGTTTTTTGAGAATGCGACTAAAATATTCCTGCAAATAGGATTCTAAGCTGGTTGTTTCCTGGGGATCAAGGTCTAAAAGGGCATAAACATCCGCCATCGGGGCCGTTAAGGGTTTACCACTAGCCAATACTTCTGCAAAGGCAAGGCGGTCGGAAATATTATACGTCCACTGAAAAAAGCGGGTTAGACCTCGCATAAAACGCAATAGGCCTAAGGGGACTTTCGAGATTTTGGCTTCTTGATTTGATAATTGCTCACAGAGTTGAATGATTTCTTCCCCTGTCCAAGCGCGATCGCCGACAACAGGCAGGGTTTGTCTTGCGGTGCCAGGAACTTCTAGGACTCGCACTGCAAATTTGGCCACATCCTGGGTATCCATATAGGCAGTGGGCGTACTTTCTCCCGTCATCCAGACTGCCTGATTATCGAGAATGGGGATGGCATATTGACCAATTAACCCTTGCATAAAGCCACAAAGTTGCAAAATTGTGTAATCCAAATTCGATTCTGCTAGGAATTTTTCTGTACAGGCTTTAATGTCCATTAAAGGAACATTGGGATAATCGGCTGCCCCCAAAATTGAAAAGAAAACAAATTTTTTAATGCCCGCTTTTTGGACTGCTTGAATGAGATTGACTTTTCCTTCCCAGTCAACCTGACGAATGGAACGAGGTTCACTGGCCCTAGCGGTTGAGGCATCAATCACCGCATCCACTTCTACCAAGGCGATCGGCAAGGTTTCCGGTTTACAGATATCGCCAGTCAGCAATTCTGCGCCCCATTCTTTTAGGAAAGTTGCTTTTCTCAGATTTCTTACTAAACATCGTACTGAATGCCCTTGATCCAGGGCACGACGAACGATTTGCCGTCCCAGAGTCCCTGTTCCACCAACTACCAATACTCGCATTTAAACTTCGTAACGTTTTTTTAAGTTTCTCTAAGATACTATCAGAATTCGTTAACTTCATGATACTGCTTTCTCATCTTTGAGCAAATGAACTGTTTTTCCGGTTTAAACCCTGATCCTAGGAGAGACTAGTTTATTTTTACTTCCTGTTCTGGTTTTAAGGAATGGACTGAATGTTAGGTGTCGCCGTCCACCAGCTTAAGGCATAGGGTTGGGCTACTGGATAATGGGTTGAACGCGATCTCGTAGTGCCTCTTCGTGATTGCACCCTTATTTTATACTGTCCAGTTTGCGGCACTTGGCAGAAGATATGTTCGATGCTATCTACCTCACTTTGGGAGGAACAGAGATTCAAGGCCTGATCAGAAATCTCCGTCTGAGGGTCAACGGGTAACAGATAAAGATCTAAATTATTTAAACCCAGATCTCTGAAATTTTCCCCTAAATCATAACTTTTATTCTGGTTTTGATCCTCCAATTCGACCCAACGATCCCACACTAAAGTAATGACTACAAAACTATGCTGAGCTAAGGGATCCGCTAAAATATAATCTTGAAAAGTTTGGGGCCTAAGATGACCATAATTCCAACCAAGAGAAGGAACAGGTT
The DNA here is from genome assembly GCA_035285405.1 of Snowella sp. Taxonomy (GTDB): domain Bacteria; phylum Cyanobacteriota; class Cyanobacteriia; order Cyanobacteriales; family Microcystaceae; genus Woronichinia. The sequence goes on from JAYKJI010000390.1 coordinate 10,956, forward strand.
GCTGATTTGTCCATTGTCCAGCCCGAAATTGTTGATAGGCACGAAAGGCATTTAACTGTCCGGCTCCCATAGAAGGATCTAGGGGAATTTGGGGATTGTGAAAAGCGGCTAATTGTCGCCAGGTCTGATTTTTTTGGGTCAGAATTGTGCGAGTCATGCCCAATAAAGAGCCATCCCCTGAATCTTGTAATTTATCGGCGGAGTTGAGCAAAATAGCCTTCATCACCTCATGAAGACGAGAGGCTAGACTCCAATGGGCTGAGTAGGTGCTCAGTTGGCGATCGCCAAATTCCTGAAGCAAGGCGATCGTTCCCGTAACCTGGGGCGCGGCAAAACTCGTTCCCGTGACCGTATGCAGTTTACCGGCCAAATCATAGCTTTTAATCTGGCTACCAGGAGCCACTAGCATCACCCCCGCTCGTGAATCCCTATTCATTTCTTGCTCAATAATGCGTTGGCCAATAGCCTGGGGCGATCGACTGAGATTGGCAAAATCTACTTTGTCAAATTTTTCTCGACTTTTAGTACTGTAAGCAACGGTTAGACCATTATAGTGATCCGTCGGAATGGGAATTCCCCCCTTACCTTGATTACCGGCCACAACAAAGAGAACATTTTGGCTACGGGCTAACCAATCAATACATTGGCTGAGGAGTGCTTGCCCATCTAAGCTGGCTTCTGGTCGGGGATCACGGTTTAAGGATTCTCCGAAACTAAAATTGATGGCTCGTACATCGTTGCTATTTTGTTGGGCAATCATTTGACTGGTTAAACATTCCTCCGGTTGACCATTTTCTGCCAACGATCCGATCGCTCCCGCGTAGAGTCTGGCCCCAGGAGCAACCCCAGGTAACCGTTTATCCCGACTGACCAAAATACCTGCCACCATCGCCGCATGATTGTCTAAATAACGATTCGGTTCTGCCAGGCGATCGCGGACAAAAATACCTGCCAGGGAAAAAGGAGGTTGCCAAGCTGCTATCTTATCAAAACCAAATTTTCCGGCCCTACCCACCTCCACCTGCCCAATGGCAATCTTACTGCCGGTCAGTAAATAGGGAGCTTGCTGAAGACGACGAGCATCAATCCCCTCCTGCTCCAAAAAACTTGTTTGGGCAACAACACGAGTTAGACAAAAACTCAAAAAAAACCAGATCAAAAAGTAAGGATAAGCAAATCTCACGGTCATTACAACTCTCAGTATTTTTCTGTTACCATTCGTCATAAAAAGTTACGGCTAAATCCTTGAACAACTTATTTTTAAGGTTCTCAAAAGAGGAAATTTTTGAATCCTTACCAGTTTTATTAAAAAAGGTGTCAGAATAAAAATAAATTATCCGCCGAATCTCAATCATAACCTGATTAACCCCTCATGACTTCATTACCAGAAATTGATCAATGTAAAATCGAATTACTACAAAAAACCTTGAGAGAGAGTCCCCTTAAACTTTCAGATCTCAGTACATTTCAGCGAATTATTTTAATTACTGACGGAACATTAACCGACATTTTAGAGATTTATCTTTTAGAGAAAATTTCAATTTTTAAACTCTCTGAAGAAATCATCAGTCTGACAGAAAAGATTGCAGCTTTAGATCTTGAAGAGGGAATCAATGTGATACAAAGAAGAATATTTCTTCAAGGAAAAATCAGCCAAAAGAACTGGATTTATGCTGAATCGATGATTGTTCCTGAACGACTAGACGAGCTTTTCCAAGAACAACTCCTTAACTCCGCAAAACCGATTGGTAAACTTTGGTTAGAATATCGCGTGGAAACCTTTAAAGAAATTATTGATTTATCCCAAGAACCGGCGGGGGAATTATCCCAATACTTTCAAATTAATCAAGAGGAAAAACTATTCTCTCGTACTTATCGAGTTTTCTCCCAAGGTCAACCGATTATGATGATTACAGAAAAATTTCCAGAGAGTTATTTTATTTGAAGTCAACTTACGCTATTCAGCCCTAGCATATTTTGTTATATTCTTGGGTCATATCATGAAATCGTTTCGGCCAGCAGTCCCTTGAAAGTCTTCGTTTATGGAACCCTCAAGCCTGGAGAATGTAATTACCCGCTTTACTGCCAAAACCAGGTGATACAGTCGCGGAAAGTTTATACCTACGGGCAGCTTTATCATCTCAACCAAGTTGGCTATCCAGGCATGACAGAGGGCGATCAGAAAGTCTATGGCTATGTTCTGACGTTTGCCAATGAAACACCGCTCCAGATTCTCGATAAATTGGAAACCTATGCTCCTCAATCCTCCCCCCAGGACAACGAATATGATCGCCGCCTCATTCCCATTTACGATCTAGAAAGCGGCCACTTTCTGGAACAGGTTTGGGGTTATGTGATGCGACCTGAAAAAGTTCAAGAATTAGAGGGGATCGCATTGCCATCAGGATGGTGGACAAATCCGGGGCGAGAACCAATGTTTGTTTAACGCCTTATTGCATCAAAACTGGCGAATTATTGCATCAAAACTGGCGAATCCCCCGCTGTCTATCTAGTGAACATTGCCAGGAAGCTCAATTAGCGGTTGGTTCAGTGCAATCATTAAGGGCTCAGATTCTAATTCCAAATTAGCTTGTTGCAGAGGGGGCGTGGGAGGATACTGGCCACCAATAAACAAATTGGATAATGCCCCTACTAATACAGCTGTTACCACCATTCCACCCCAAAAGAGAAGGCGGTTCAAACGATTGGCTTGCTCAATGCGCTGAAAAACTCGTTCCGATAATTGCTCTGGGGTAATTCCAGTTGAAGGGGTGGGGACACAGGGCATTTCTCGTTGTAAGCGCAGTAGTCCTAAATAGGTTTGCTTTAATTGCGGATCGGTATCGAGCCATTCTTGAACTTGCTGACGCTCCTGGGGAGTTACTTCACCATCCATGTAGGCACTTAATAACTCGAAACGTTGAAAGGGTTCATTCATGTTGTCGGAATCGGCATCAAACTGCCCATAGGAATTTTTAAATTCTGATTTCATGGTGACCTCACGGCGGGGGATACAAAAAACGCTCGTCTTATAGACAGACGTAAATAGATGGCATTGCCATAGCACTCCTCACCTTCGTTAGGACTTTCCCAAGCCTTTTAAAATTGACTGACCGATTGCTATTGAAAAAAATCGCCGTTTTAATCTAGATAGTTTTGTAAAACGGATTGCAATTTGGCTCTGGCTCTGGCGATTCGTGACTTTACCGTGCCCAAAGAAACTCCAGTAATTTCGGCAATTTCTTCGTAGGCCATGCCGTCAATTTCTCGCAACACGATAGTAGTACGAAAGGCTTCTGGTAAATCGGCGATCGCCAAACGCAGACGTTCATAAAACTCGGTCGTGGCCAACGTATCATCAGGACTTGGATAATCCGAAACAATATCCCAATCAATTTCTCCATCATCAACACGACGGGGAGCATCTAAAGAAATTGGATGACTAATCCGTTTCCGTTTCCGCAACTCATCGTAGAAGAGATTGGTAGCAATGCGACTGAGCCAACCTCGAAACTTGACCGGTTCATTCAAACGTTTAATATTGCGATAAACGCGAATCCAAACCTCTTGAGCTAAGTCAGCCCGATCCTGCCAATCCGGAGCCAGGTGATACAAAATCTTGTCCACATGGGACTGATAGCGACGCAATAGCTCGTTAAAGGCTGCACTATCGGGATGTACACCTTCCTGACAGCGAAGAATGAGATCGTAATTTGACAATTTATCCGGGGTTGCGGACAATTGGGGCTTGTGACCCTCAATACTAGACCAGGATGCTGGAATGGATTGACTCATCGGCTTACCCAACACAGATTTTCCTCACATTGATAGCTCATGACGACACCATAGCTTATCAAGTTCCTAAGGCTTCCACAATTTCAATAATATTTTACGGCTACTGAGGTTAAGGATTGGTGACTTTGTTTCCCTGTATCCCAATCTCCTAGTCAGGGGCAAAGGATTTCAACAATTGATTCATGGCTGCCACAATCTCTTTAATATCTTTGCGAGTTGGTTTATCCAAAGGACTGCGACCAGGAATCGTAGGATAATCTAAAAAGCGACGAATTCCTTCATTAACCTGGGCATTAATAAGACTTTGTAATTCTTTTTGGGCCCGTTCTCGTTGGTACAGTGCTCCTTCCTCTGAAGTAGCGTAGAGGGGCGGCAGACGATTCAGGGCATAGGCTGCTACATCGGAAATATCTAAGTCCCGTTCACTGACCCCTTCTAAGACGGCTATTTGAGTAATAACCTCTGTAATGACTAATTCTTCCATCACATTGATGAATTGTTTGTTGGGAACCGCAACAACCTCACCCGCCAGTAAAGATCCCATCAAACGATCCAGAGCCATATACTCTTCTAAGGATAAATCGGTTGCCCCTTCACAAATCCGACCGACTTCCGCTTCCATTGTCGGTGTCAGATAACCATCACTTAGGGCTTGTTCGACAATTTGTTGAATACTCATCTTGGGTTCGAGGTTAGAAGAACAGGATCAGGAGAGAAAGACGACCATAGATCATCTTTTAGGATTTTGGTTGTAGATAGACGATGGATTGCCGCCAAATCAAGGTACTTTGGTTAGACGAATCAATCAAGCATAGACATTGCACATCCTGCCAACGGATCTTACCAACCAACAGATCATTCGTGATCAACTTAACTTCGACATTTTGTTGAGTTTTGATCAAATTTTGGATTTGTCGAATGCTAGGTAAGCCGGTATCAAATTCAGCCATAATTTAGATGAAAGCGGGCAGTTAAAGAAAATGATTTCAAAGCGAAGTCACTCACCTCATCCCTAACCATACCGCCAAACCTTAACCTTTTTGAGAGAGTTTGGGAAGAAATTGAGCAGGATTGAGCAGGGGATGATCATGATCGCTGGGCCTTCAGGGAGACAAAGGCAGCTTTCTAGGTAAAAATAGGAATAGTCATTTGGGAGGAGAACATAATTGTGACGATTACTTTTCAGGCTGTGATTGCTAAGTTAAATGAGTTTTGGGCGGAGCAAGGGTGTTTAATTGCCCAACCCTTTGATACAGAAAAAGGGGCTGGAACCATGAGTCCTCATACTTTTCTACGGGCGATCGGGCCAGAACCCTGGGCGGTAGCCTATGTGGAACCCTGTCGTCGTCCCACGGATGGTCGCTACGGGGAAAATCCGAATCGTGTACAACACTATTACCAGTATCAGGTTCTCATTAAACCATCTCCCGATAGAATTCAGGAGATTTATTTGGATTCTTTGAGAGTTCTGGGCATTCAGCCGGAAGAACATGATATTCGTTTCGTTGAAGATAATTGGGAGTCGCCGACGCTCGGAGCTTGGGGGGTAGGCTGGGAAGTCTGGCTAGATGGCATGGAGATTACCCAATTTACCTATTTTCAGCAGTGTGGAGGGATTGATTGTCGGCCCGTGGCGATCGAAATTACCTACGGTTTGGAGCGATTGGCAATGTATTTGCAAGATGTGGATGCGATTAGTAAAATTCGTTGGAATGAGAACATTGAGTACGGAGAGATTTTCTGGCAAGGAGAAATTGAACAATGTACCTACAATTTTGAAGCCTCTAATCCAGAATTACTGTTGAATTTATTCACGCTTTATGAACAAGAAGCCAAGCAGTTAATTGAACGAGGATTAGTGTTACCGAGTCTAGAATATGTGTTGAAATGCTCCCATTCTTTTAATCTTCTAGATGCCAGAGGGGTAATCGCAGTGACGGAACGAACCCGTTATATTGGCCGAATTCGCAATCTAGCCAGGGAAGTGGCTCAACTCTATCTTGAACAACGAGAAGCGTTAGAATTTCCCCTGGCTTCTAAACGCCTTGTCTCAGTAGGAGGCTCTTAATAGAATTTTGAGTATTGTAATGATAGTTTTTTCTTGATAAATATGGGAGTTTTGCTGAAAACCTATAGCCACTTACTGGGTATTTTCTGGAAGACGGCGATCGCGGCCGAGTTAGAGTATCGTCTTAATTTTGTGCTGGCAAGTTTTAGTAGTTTAGCCAATTTAGTAGGCAGTATTTTTAGTCTTTTTTTGTTCTATCGAACAGGATACCATTTTCAGGGCTGGAGTTGGAGTGAAGCACTGATTGTCTTGGGTATGTTTACCTTACTACAAGGCTTTGCAGCGACTTTGTTAATCCCTAATCTGAATAAAATTGTGGAATATGTGGAAAAAGGAACCTTAGATTTTGTGTTACTTAAACCGATTAGCAGTCAATTTTGGCTATCGACTCGTATTTTATCTCCCTGGGGCATTCCAGATTTATTTTTTGGACTATTACTAATTTTTTATGCGGCTAGTCAATCCCAAATTCAGTTGGTCAATGCGCTGCTCAGTTTCGCCATGTTATTTTTAGGAATGCTGATCCTCTATAGTCTTTGGTTTATTCTAGGGACGACGAGTATTTGGTTTGTAAAAATCTACAATGTCACAGAGGTTTTGCGCGGATTATTAGAAGCCGGACGGTATCCTATGATCGCCTATCCGATGACCTATCGTATTTTCTTTACCTTTGTCGTTCCAGTGGCTTTTTTGACGACTGTTCCCGCTGAAGCAATGCTGGGAAAAGCAGATCTAATTTGGATGTTAGGGGCCGGATTATTGGCGATCGCTTTGTTAGCGTTTTCCCATTTTTTCTGGCAATTCGCGCTAAAATTCTATACGAGTGCTTCTAGTTAGTTTATCTAAGGTAAAAGAGTCAAAAAATGTATTGGTTTGATGGCCAATGGTTTGATAAAGAAGAGATTACTCTCTCTATTACTGATCCGGGTTTACTTTACGGTGCAACCATTTTTACGACTTTACGTGTTTATCAGCAATCTCTGGAGCATCCCCTCACCCATTGGCAGGCTCACCGCGATCGCTTACAAAAAAGCGTGGAACAATTGCAATGGCCTAACCCGAATTGGCAGACCATCACCGAAGTGGCCCAAACCCTTGTAAATGATTATCCTGTGCTGCGTATTGTTATATTTGCCGATGGCAAAATTTGGATAACGGGACGGAATTTACCCGAAAATTTAAGTCAACTACAACAGCAAGGTATTCAAGGCTGGCTTGCCGATCAAACGATTTTTCAACGACCCCTGGCGGCCCTTAAAACAGGAAATTATTTAACTGCTTGGTTAGCACTACAAGAAGCTCAGAAACAAGATGCAAAAGAAGCTATTTTAATTAATGATCAAGGGCATTGGTTAGAAACCAGTACTGGCAGTTTGTGGGGCTGGAAAGAAGGCATTTTTTATACACCGCCCGAAGATGGTTCTATTCTGCCAGGAATTATGCGATCAAGCTTATTAAAGTATTTATTGAGCCAGGGAATCAAAGTACAACAACAACCCTGGTCGTCGGCTTGGAGTCAAAACTTAGAGCTACTGGCCTATAGTAACAGTGTTGTGGAAATTATTCCTTTCCACCGAATTAGAATTCAGGAAAAAATCCTAACCTTTTCAGTAGATCATCCTGCTTTAGCGGTTTTAAAACAATATTTTATCGTAGAATAAAGACGGTTTAAAATTTGTTGAATATCTAAACTCCTATGGTGATGTCAAGTGCCGTTGTAACCGAGGTTCATCCTCCCTCTTTGGAACAGTCTCTTAAGCACTTTTTTGGCTATGAATCTTTCCGTACTGGACAACGGCAAATTATTGAACAAGCCCTTCAACGTCAAGATCAATTAATTATCATGCCTACGGGGGGAGGGAAATCTCTCTGTTTTCAACTACCGGCTTTATTAATGCCTGGTTTAATGATTGTGGTTTCCCCCTTAATTGCCTTGATGCAGGATCAAGTTGATGCACTACTAGACAATGGTATTAATGCCACTTTTTTAAACAGTACTCTAACTGCCGATGTCACCCGTCAGCGAGAAATAGCAATCATGAGAGGGGAAATTAAATTACTATATGTTGCTCCAGAACGGCTTTTACTAGAATATTTTTTAGAATTTTTAGAAACGGTTAATTTAAAAATAGGCATTTCCACTTTTGCAGTGGATGAAGCCCATTGTGTTTCCGAGTGGGGCCATGATTTTCGCCCTGAATATCGACAGTTAAATCAACTCCGCGATCGCTTTCCTAAAATTCCGATGATGGCCCTAACGGCGACAGCAACCCAGCGCGTCAGGGAAGATATTATTGAGCAGTTAAAATTACAGCAACCGGCGATTCATATTGCCAGTTTTAATCGTCCTAATTTATATTACGAAGTTTATCGGGAAAATCGTCAAAGATTTACCCAAATGCTAAAAATTATTAAAGATAGTAAGGGTTCTGGGATTATCTATTGTCTCAGTCGTAAAACGGTGGAGAATGTTGCCGAAAAATTACAGCGATGCGGTATCAATGCTTTGCCCTATCATGCGGGTTTAGAAGACAAACAAAGAAGTGAAAATCAAACCCGTTTTATCCGAGATGATGTACAGGTTATTGTGGCAACCATTGCCTTTGGTATGGGGATTAACAAACCTGATGTGCGCTTTGTTATTCATTATAATTTGCCCAAAACCTTAGAAAGTTATTATCAAGAATCTGGTCGGGCTGGTCGAGATGGAGAGGCAGCCAATTGCAGTTTATTTTTAAGTTATAGTGATATCAAAAGTTTAGAATATTTTATTGAGCAAAAACCTGATCCTAATGAACAAAGGTTAGCCCGTCAACAGATTAGACAGGTGGTGGAATACGCGGAAGCAACGGAATGTCGTCGCACGGTTCAACTCAGTTATTTTGGTGAATTTTTTGCGGGGGATTGTGGCCAATGTGATAATTGTCTCTCCCAAAATCCGATGGAAGATTGGACAATAGAAGCCATGAAATTTTTGTCTTGTGTCGCTCGTTGTCAACAAAAATATGGGATGAACTATATTATTGAAGTGTTACGAGGAACGAAAAATCATAAAATTTTAGAAAGGGGTCATGATCGGCTTTCTACCTATGGCATTGGCAAAGATCACAGTGTGGATGAATGGAAAAATTTAGGGCGATCGCTGTTACGGCAAGGGTTATTAGATCAGAGTGAGGATGGCTATTCTATTTTAAGATTAAATGAACGTAGTTGGGAGGTGATGAAAAAACAGCGTCAGGTTGAGATTAGAGTAGCCAGAACTCCACAAAAAGAATTAAAAAGTGTTAATTTAGCTGCTGAAATTGAAAGGCGTTATGAGCAATTACGTCGCTGCCGCAAACTGTTAGCCGATCAGCAATCAATTCCCCCCTACATGGTTTTTAGTGACTCTACCTTGCGTTTAATGTCGCAACAAAATCCTCAAACAATAGACGAATTAAAGCGGGTTTCTGGAGTAGGAGATTATAAATTACAACGCTATGGTCAAGCTTTTTTAAATACTTTAGCTCTGGAAGCAAAGAGAAATGAGGAAGATGGGGAAGAGAGGGAAAATGGGGAAGCAAAGGAGGAATTATCTAAAACAAGAAATACCATTGAAACGAGACGTTTGGGCCATCATCCACCAAAAAAGGGCAATGGCAAGTTGGGGAAAGTAAGAGATTTTTACCAGCAAGAGGTCATTTCATCGGATTTAACCACTTTAAATGCTAAAAGAACTGATGTGTTAGGTAAAGACTCTGAAGATTTAGTAACCAATCCATTGCCGAAACAAGATCTCAATGGCTCCTTAGCGTTAACAAAAACCTTAACTGAAGATAATTTTGATAACTTTTTTGATCCCGATCTCAGTGATAGTTTAACCAAAACTTTAGTGTTGTATAAAAAGGGATTAGATCTGGCCGCGATCGCTCTAGCCCGTTCTCTGAAACCCACTACTATTGCCGAGCATTTTGTGAAACTGATTGAAACAAATCATGTGACTAATTTAGATTCTTTAATTTCTCCTGCCCATCAACGAGCCATTTTACAGGCGATCGATGTGGTTGGCGATGAACGGTTAATGCCTATTTATGAACAACTGAAAGGAAAATATGCCTACGAAGAAATTAAATTAGTGCGTTCCTATTGGCGACAAAATGCGATGGAATTTTAAAATAAAGACAGCTAATTGTTTTTAGGAATGATTCCTAGACCCGCTCGATTAATTTCTCAAAAAATGGATTTACCGTTACAAAAATAGTAACCGTTCAGGGGGTAATCAAGAAAATGCTCCACATGGAATTGGACGGAATCACGATGAAAAAGTAGTTGTAATTGATTTCATTGCAATAATTCTGAGTAGCAAAAGTCCTATGTCAAGTT
>JAYKJI010000391.1:0-4798 GCA_035285405.1 Snowella sp.
ATCACTCAAATCCGATGGATAGGCAGGACGATTCATAATCTGGTAGCGAATATTTACATTTCTTGAGACGGGCTTTGCTACCCAGCAGTACTAGCTTCTTTACAATAATTTACGAACAGTCCCTTAACCACCAATGCAGAACACTATCCCTAAACAAGAGAGAGCACCCATTATGTTGCCGACCTTTGTTCTTGCCTCTGCTTCTCCTGCCCGTCGTCGTTTATTGCAATCCATTGGCCTTGAGCCGGTTGTACGTCACAGCGATTTTGATGAGTCCCAGATTGACCACGATGACACAGTTACACTTGTGGAAAATTTAGCTCAGGCTAAAGCGGAAACCGTTGCTGGGCAGTTTGAGCAAGCCCTAATCCTTGGCTGTGATTCCTTACTCCTGGTTGAGGGCCAATCCTACGGTAAACCGAATTCTCCCCAAACCGCGATCGCCCGTTGGCAACAAATGCGGGGAAAAGTCGGAATACTATATACGGGTCATGTATTAATTGATCAATGTCAAGGAAAAATCCTGCGTCGCTGTGGTATGACCCAAGTGACTTTTGCCACCATTGATGATCAGATGATTGCCGCCTACGTGGAAAGTGGCGAACCCTTGCAATGTGCTGGAGCCTTTGCCTTGGAAGGAAAGGGAGGGCTATTTATCGAAAAAATTGAAGGTTGTCATAGCAATGTCATTGGTTTGAGTTTGCCCCTACTCCGTCAGATGTTGACTGATTTGGGCTATCGAGTCACGGATTTTTGGCAATAAGTATAAAAGCTTAATTTTCAGTCAAGTAAGTAAACAAATGTAACAAAGAAATGAGCGATTTGGAGAAAATTGTAAAGTTATTTTTCAAAGGAGATTTCCCCTCAAGAATTTTCTCAATAATGAAATTAGACCCATTCTTCATGGTCTAACGAGGAAATATGAACACGCTTACGAAACAACCTGTTGAAAGTTTAAATTGGCCAGTGATTGTGGTGCTTACCTTAAGCTTTTGGCTCAGTGCTAGTCTCGTCATTGATTTAGTCGTTATTCCAGGACTGTTTGCATCGGGGATGATGCAGGAGGCAGGGTTTTTGGTAGCAGGCTATCTTATTTTTGGTGTTTTTAATCATCTTGAATTGCTCTGTGCTGCCCTGATTCTTTCTGGATTTTTGTTCTTCTACCGTTCCCATCATTTTTCAGCCACCAAGGAAGGCTGGGCGATCTTTTTGGCGGTGTTGCTATTGGCGATCGCCTTAACCGATACCTATGGATTAACCCCCGCCCTTAGTAGCTTCGGTTTTGACATGAATCTCTTTAATGGCAATCCCACTATGCCCTCTGGAATGATGACAATGCACGGATTTTATTGGAGTTTAGAATTGCTCAAACTATTGCTAGGAGCCACTTTACTCCGTTGGTGCTATCACGATGTTCTGTTGAGTGAAAATGGGATTGAATAAGATTGATGGTTAGGCGATCGCCGTTTTTAGGATTGTGCTACTGATTCTCGTTACCACAGGAAGTCAACCTCAATGTGACATAATATATCACGTTGTATCAGTTTTATGTAGCAGTGTCTAATTCCGGCAAAGCCACTCGCTCTTTAGCGGGAATCGCAGGGATTGTTGCCTTTGCAACCTTAATCAGTAAAGTTTTTGGGTTAGTACGAGAACAAATCGTAGCCGCCGCCTTTGGGGTGGGGCCGGTAGTCAATGCCTATGCCTACGCCTACGTGATTCCAGGCTTCTTGCTCATCCTATTGGGGGGCATCAATGGCCCCTTCCACAGTGCCTTAATCAGTGTTCTTTCTAAACGAGATAAGTCAGAAGCGGGCCCCTTGGTGGAAACGGTCACAACGCTGGTGAGTCTCGTTTTATTGGTTATTACCCTGATTTTAATTGTCTTTGCCAACGCCTTTATCGATTTGTTGGCTCCAGGGTTAGATCTCCATGTACGGGCGATCGCGGTTCAACAATTACAGATTATGGCCCCCTTGGCCTTACTTGCTGGCCTGATTGGAATCGGATTTGGGGCCCTCAATGCGGCGGATCAATATTGGCTACCGAGCATTAGTCCTCTACTCTCCAGTCTTACTGTTATTATTCCCCTGGGGATTGCCCTCTGGCACTACGGTTCCCAATTAAATACGCCTCAGTATGCCTTGATTGGTTCTTTGTTATTGGCAGGAGGGACAACGGCAGGTAGTATTCTGCAATGGTTGGCCCAAATTATTCCCCAAAGTCAGGCAGGGATGGGGCGTCTACGTCTGCGCTTCGATTGGCGATTACCAGGAGTGACCGATGTGATGAGGGTAATGATTCCAGCGACCCTTTCCTCTGGAATGCTCTATATCAATGTTTCCACTGATCTTTTTTTTGCTTCCTTTATTGAAAATGCGGCGGCGGCAATGCGCTATGCCAACTTTATTGCCTTAACGCCCTTGGGGATTATTTCTAATATGATTTTAGTCCCTTTTATGCCCGTTTTTTCGCGGTTAGCAGACCCAGACAATTGGCCAGAATTAAAAAATCGCATTCGCCAAGGGTTATTATTAACCGCCTTAACCATGTTACCGCTCACTGCTGTTTTTGCCGCCCTTTCCCATCCCATTGTTCGAGTCATTTATCAACGGGGAGCTTTTAATGCCCAAGCCTCTCAAGATGTGGTTCCTGTCTTAATCGCCTATGGATCAGGGATGTTTTTCTATTTAGGTCGGGATGTCCTGGTGAGAGTTTTCTATGCTCTCGGCGATGGCAATATTCCTTTTAGAGTGAGTATTTTAAATATTTTCCTGAATGCCTTTTTAGATCTCCTCTTTTTCAAGCCGTTTTCTACCCCTGGTTTAATTATGGCTACCGTGGCGGTGAATATTACCTCAATGGGAATTTTCCTATTTATTTTGCATCGGCGTTTACGGGGCTTACCTTTGCTCGAATGGGGATTTGCTCTTGCTCAATTGGTGGGGATTAGTGCGATCGCCGGTTTAGGAAGTTGGGGAGTCAGTTGGCAATGGGAAAGACTTTTCGGAACGGGTAATTTAGGGCTAGAATTAATCCAATTAGCCCTTGCTGGCAGCGTTGCCTTCATCATTTTTGGAGGATTGGCCATGCAACTCAAATTACCAGAAGTTACCATTCTCAGCGATCGCTTACTGAAGAAATTCAAAAAATCCTAGTTCATAGAACGCCACTACGCCTGATAAAATAGCCTCAGTTGCATCTTTTCAGACAAATTTAGAAAGTAAAATTCTAAAGAACCAGCCTACCTCAATTTTTAAAAAGAAGGTTCCATTTGCCGTGTTAGACCTAAGACAAATCCGCGATAACTTTAGTTTTGTTGAAGCCCGTCTGAATAGTCGTAGCAGCACAGGAGAATATAGCAAACCACTCCAGGAGATTGTGCAACTAGATCAACAACAACGCGAGCTAGAAGCGACTCGCACCCAACTACAAGCCCGTAGTAATGAGATTGGAAAATTAGTTGGGCAAAAAAGTAAGCAAGGGGCCGCAGAGACAGAAATTATTGCCTTAAAAAATGAAGGTACAGATATTAAAAATCGTCTCAGTCAATTAGAACCGCAAGAAAAAGAAATTAAGTCTGCTCTCCAAGAAATTCTATTACAGTTGCCAAATTTACCCAGTGATTCTACTCCGAAAGGGAAAAACGAAACAGAAAATCAAGAAATTCGCCGTTGGGGAGATGAATATTTACCCCAAAATACAGGCATTTTACCCCACTGGGAAATAGGGGAAAAGCTAGGTATTTTAGACAGCGAAAAGGCTGTTAAAGTCGCTCAAAGTCGTTTTGTGAGTTTAATCGGCATAGGTGCGGCTCTCGAACGGGCTTTAATTAATTTTATGCTCGATCAACAGATTGCCGCCGGTTATACTGAAGTATTGCCCCCTATTTTAGTGAATAGTGATTCTCTACGGGGAACCAGTCAATTACCTAAATTTGCAGAAGAGAGTTTTCAATGCAAGGACGATGATCTTTGGTTAATTCCTACCGCCGAAGTACCTGTTACCAATCTCTATCGAGATGAAACCATTGAAGCGGAAAAATTACCCATTAAACATTGTGCCTATACCCCTTGTTTTCGGCGCGAAGCCGGTAGCTATGGGCGGGATACAAAAGGATTAATTCGGCTACATCAATTTAATAAAATTGAATTAGTTAAACTGGTTAAACCTGAAAATTCAGCCGCAGAACATGAAGCTCTTGTTCAGAATGCAGAAGCCATTTTACAAGCCTTAAAATTGCCCTACCGTGTCATCGAACTTTGTACAGGAGATCTGGGTTTTGGAGCCGCTAAATGTTATGACCTAGAAGTTTGGTTGCCCTCTTCAGAAACCTACCGAGAAATTTCCAGTTGTTCCAATTTCCATGATTTCCAAGCTCGTCGTGCCAATATTCGCTACAAGGAAAAAGGCAAGAAAGGAACGCAATTTGTCCATACCTTAAATGGTTCTGGTTTAGCGGTGGGTCGCACAATGGCAGCTATTTTAGAAAACTATCAACAGTCAGATGGTACGATAAAAGTTCCAGAGGTTTTGCAACCTTATCTAAAACGCGAAACCTTTTGACATCCTCACCGCGCTGAAGCGACAGTTATTCCTATCTACCCAAATAGATTTAACTGAATGGGTAATAGGCGGGTTGACACTTCATCGGAAGCAACTAGCAAGCTGGATTTACGCCGTCCTCTGTGTCCGTTTCGAGTCTCGGAAAGCCCTCCCGCGACCTTAATAATTAGGGCTTGCTGAAAAAGTCAAAAAACGAAAGAAATGTGGGTTAGGGAAGTATAAACTGAAAAAG